>NZ_SLAP01000215.1 GCF_007126775.1 Cecembia sp.
AATCAATTTCAATGGGTTCTATAGGAGGGTTGAATAAGGCAGCAGCCTTTCTGAAATTTGCGACTGCATGGTCCAGAATCTCACTATAACGCTTGGTTTCTTTGACAGGACTAAGGTTAAACAGGGCGGCCCTGTTGAGGTAATACACCCTTAGGAAAGTTTCTCTGGCCGTGATAAAATGTCCACGGGAGAAGCTTCTTTCTGCGTCCTTTTCTGCGAGGTCTGCCACTTTGGTCAGTTCCCGTACCCAAGCTTCCGTATCGTATTGACTGACATTGCTGACAGCGGCAAATGCTTCACCTACATCCGCTCCTCCTCTTGCACCAAAAGCAAGTAGGTAAGAAAAGTAGGCATCTACAATCGGGTTTTTGTAGTAAAACTTCATCCTTCCGACCAAAGGCTTATTGTGCTTGGGAACCGCTTGAGGAGAACTTTTTAATTCAGGGTTGTTTATTGTTTGCGCTTTCATCGTAGTGGGGTTTAAGTGTTCAACTCATTGATTTACTGTAAATTTCAATAAATACAGCTACATTTAATGGGAAAAACAGGGTGGGATTTTGGTAAAAAATCAGGTAGAGCTAAAGTGATGTTGAAGTAAAAAAATGTTGAAAAATCGCTAGCCCTCTTTTTTCAAGGTTTTCCGAAAAGCTGCAGGGGTTAGCCCGCTCATTTTTTTGAAGAATTTTACAAAGTGGCTGTAATCATCAAAGCTCAACTTCCAGGCAAGCGCTTTAATGCCCATATCTGTGGAAGACAAAAGGGTTTTGGCATGTAAATAGGTGACTTCGTTGATGATGTTTTTGGGTGTGGTCTGAAATACTTTTTTAACAGCGTCTGACAAGTAGGCTGGACTGATTTCCAAAACTGTGGCATAGAAAGCTACTGATCGATCCTGTAGGAAGTGGTCCAAGACTAATCCTTTAAACTTAGTGGCTATCCTTTGGTACTGAAGCGCTATAAATCTTCCATCACTTTTTACCTTTGAAACGATGCGAATGGTTTATACAATCATGACCTGTAGCAGGTTTCGTATCACCAGGAGGTTTTCTTCTTCGAGTTCCTCTTGTTCCTGCAACATCAATTCGAAAAACTGACTTAACAGCTTATATTCCTTTTTGCTAAGCGGAACGACCAAAGGCTGTACACTATGGAGAAAACCAAAGCTGTTCATTTGCTGTGGCATACTTTCCAGGTTCAGGAAAGATTCCTTGAAATTGACCACATACCCATCCCAATTGCCAGTTTTCTCCCAGGACAAAATCTGACCGGGAAGATAAATGACCATGGTATATTCTTCAATTTCTTCCCGGATATCAAAAACACCCACTGCTGCTTTCAGGTCACTGCCAATGGCAACCTGAAAATAGGTTATACTGAATGGTCCCATTCTTGGAACCAGTGCTTCCCCAAGATCACAAAACCTCAGGACATTAAATTCATGATTTTTTGACCTCAGAGGAGTGTTAGCTGCTGCATAGTAGTCATTAAACTCTTTATAGTTCGGTATTTGAAATCCCTCTTCCATATTGGTTAAAAGTTCGCCAATTCCTGCGCTTCAAGAAATACCCTAATGGCCTGCATCAAATCTTCCCTGCCTTCCATAAAAGGCATATGCCCGACCTCACTTCCCCACAGTACCATATTGGGAAAAGCTAGCCCTTCGAAATGATTGGGACCTATCATCCAATCCGATCTCCCATAAAAAAAGAGAACCGGAGCCTGTACATTTGAAGTCAATGGCTTGAAATTGATATGGTAATCGGTTAGGTTCATCACAATATTCCCCATATTTCCATTCCAATTAGGTATTTCTCCAAATGTGGCGTTCATGATGTGCATATTTTCTTCCTCGGCATAACCCATTTTCCAAAACACATTTTCTTCCTTCACCAAGTCTACCGCTTGTTGCCATCTATCGACAAAGTGTGATGTGGTATCTGTACAAAGAGATAATTCATCTGCTTTTCCTGAAAACTCCAAGGCCTTGGGACACCAACTGGTCTCAAAGCATTCCTGCATATGAAGTGCGGTATTAATCATCAACATTCCCCGTATGGATTCCGGATAACGCAGTGCATAACCCATTTGTAACAATCCTCCAAAGGAATGGCCCATGGTAAGCCAATTTTCAATGCCGAGAAACTCCCTTATTTCCTCAAATTCTTTGACAAGTCTTTCCATAAAATAATTACTATTCTCTGTTCCGGAAGAGCGGGCCACTCCCCGTTGATCCAAATAAATCATGGTGAAATGTTGCTCTAACTCTTCTCCCATAAATTTTTCCATCCACCAACTTCCGCTTCCAGGTCCACCATGCAAATACAAACAGGGTATCCCATTGCCTTTAACCGTAATGTGGAGCAACTCCCCATCTGAAGTTGGTACCTGATGGGACTGGGCGAACGATTGGCTCCAGAAAAGAGGGAGCAGAAATAAAGGAACCAGCTTTTTCATAATTCAATTGATTTTTGTCCAAAATTCAGTTTCAAAGCATGCTTTTTATAGTGTCTATCATCAGCCTTGTGGCTTTTCGGTGCCCCTTACCATTGACCTGATTGGTAGCCCCACAGAAATACAAATCCGTTTTAGGGTTGTAAAAAGCAAAAGTGCCTGTCTGTCCCCAGAATCCAAGTATTTCCCCAGGGTATTTGAAGGGGAACATAATTCTTGGAATCCACAATTTTTCCAAGCCAATCCCAAATTGGAAAAGTCCGGGAGGGGGAAAAATCATTTTCCATTCCTTTAGATTTGCTATTTTTTCTTTGGGGAAAAATATCCCTCCGAAAAAAGCTTTCAGAAAAACCATCACCTCATCAACAGTAGATACAATTCCCCCCTCCGGTCCAATAGAGGTCATGTAATTGGGTAGCCATAATTTCTTAGAACCATAATAAAAAGGAGCGGGCATGTTATCCGATATATCTTGATACACATAGGTGTTTTTAAGCCCCAAGGGATCGAAGATATACGTCTTCATGATCTCTGGAATTGATAGCCCTGAAACCTCCTCAATAATTTTTCCCAAAAGCTGGTAATTCGAATCGGAGTAAGCTGCTTTTGTCCCAGGTTTGAATTTGGGTTTTAATCCTTTGATAAGTCCAATGGTCCTTTCCAGTGGCCAAGCTTCATCCTTACCTTCCAGCAAATCATCTGCAACTGTCCGTCCATTTTCCTGTTTGTGAAAAAAATAATCCGGTATGCCAGAGGTATTGGAAATCAAATGCTTGATGGTCAATTGATCCGAGTAATCAACTCCTTTGAAAACATGAAGTTTGGAGCATAAATCACTCGACAAATATTTACTGATTTTATCTTCTAGACTTAGCTTCCCCTCATCTATCAGCTTCATTACAAGCACTGTGATATACATTTTGGTCACCGAAGCAATGAAATACTTATCTTCCACTTGCATGCTACCGGCAGCGCCAGACCAGGAAAGAGAAGCATCTTCACTTTCCACTTTCATGGCCACAGAAAAAGTGGACTTATTGTCCACCATTTTTTGCAAGGCAGTTTGGATTAAGCTTGGGTTGAATGTCCTGTTCATACTATAAATATAAAAAAAGTAGAGAGATCAGAAGGGAAATTTCAATTTTCAAATGGTTTGGAATAGGAGGACCGCAAATCCACATTTTCCGGGGTTCGGGATGGCAATTACCAAATAGGAGGCTTGTACCAAGGCAGCAGAATTTAAGCCACTAAAATTTTTCGAGTATATTCGGAGATTTATGTAATCGAATAAAAATTTTCGAGTATGGACGAAAATTCTTATTTTTAAAGAAAATTTTAGAGTATGGACGAAAAATTTGATATATTATCTAAATATAATTTTTGGGATGGAAATGTTCCTGCTTTGGGATTTCCTCGAAATAACTATACAGATGATATTTTTAACTATGTAGGTAATAAACTGGTCAAAGTGCTCGTAGGCCAGCGCCGTGTTGGCAAAAGTTATCTGCTCAGGCAAATTGCCAAGAGGCTGGTAGATGAAGGCACAAATCCCAAAAACATTTTATATATCAATAAGGAGTTTATCGGATTTGATTTTATAAGTAACTACAAAGACTTAGAAGACTTACTGAATCTTTATACTTCTCAGATTAAACCTGAGGGAAAAAAATACCTGCTTATTGATGAAATACAGAATGTAGAAGGTTGGGAACATTTTGTAAATTCCCATTCACAGGATTTTGCTGATCAGTATGAGATTTTTGTTAGCGGTTCTAATTCAAAAATGCTTTCAGGGGAACTTGCTACCCTCCTATCTGGCAGGTATATAAATTTTGAAATATTTCCTTTTAGTTTTTCTGAGTTTGTAGGAATAAGAGCAGGAGATTTTTCTAAACAATACTACCTCCAATACATGGAAGGGGGGGCTTTGCCTGAATTATTTGTTTTGCCCAATGAAGAAACAAAGCGGAATTACATTGCTGCCATCAAAGACACTGTACTCCTGAGAGATATCATCCAGCGCCACAACATCAAAGATCCTAGGCTTTTGGAGGATATTTTTATTTTTCTGGTGAATAATGCCGCTAACTTAATATCTATCATTAACATTGTTAACTACTTCAAAAGCAACAATAGAAATACCACTTACGACACTGTTTCAAATTATATCGGTTTTATAACAGATACCTTTCTTGCCCACAAAGTAGAACGCTTCAATATTAAAGGAAAGGAGACGATTTCAGGTAATGCCAAGTATTATATCAATGATCTTTCTTTCAAGAATTACCTTTACCCAGGTTTCGGTTATGGCTTGGGTTATAAATTAGAAAACCTTGTTTACCTAGATTTAAAAAGAGCAGGGTTTCAGGTATATGTTGGAACTATTGGGGATAAGGAGGTAGATTTTGTAGCAACTAAAGGAGACCGTCGGATTTATATACAAAGTGCTTATTTGATGCCAGATGAGAAAACCATGGAGAGGGAATATGGGCCTCTCGAAGTTATCCCTGATAGCTATGAAAAGTTTGTTGTATCACTGGATGATATGACATTACCATCAAATCAAGGCATCAAGCATATACAAGCTTGGAGATTGCAGGACTTTTTGCGGTAGCGTAGAGTTTGGAAGATGAGGATTGCAAATTCTCCTTAGCTAAATTTTAAGATTACAAATCTTGAATAGCCTTGACATTTCGTGATTATGCCCCAAACTCTTCCTTTGTCTTTTCCAGACAAGTTAGGATCATTTCCATGGCCTGCCCTATGGTTTCTTTTTTGGTCCGAAATGAAAGAATGGCCATCCGGATGACAAACTTATCCTCCAAAATGGTGGAACTGAAAAAGGCCCGGCCATCTTCATGGATATAATGTAATAATCGGCGGTTAAAAGTATTTTGGTTTCCTTGATAAGGATACCAAAAATAACTTACAGACAAATCAGGTTTGGGCCCAACCCTAAAACCGGCCCCGATGAGTTGGTCTCTGAAATAAGTAGTAAGCAACAATTTTTCCTCCAAGTTGGAAATAAACGGAGCAATGCCATGCAGTTGCAAAGGCAGCCAAATCCTTAATGCCCGGAAATGTTTGGTCAGTTCGGGAGATACATTGGCGGGGTCTTTGGCCAGTTCATCAGATAATGCATCCTGCATATAATCGGCCATATACAAGTTAGATTGCAATACGGCTTCTGCATCCTTAACCAATACTGCCCCTATACCATAAGGAAGAAATAAACTTTTGTGGGGATCAATGACCAAGGAATCTGCTTTTTCCAAACCTCTGAATAGGTCCTTCTTGGAAGTCATTATAAAAAAGCCTCCATAAGCCCCATCCACATGAAACCAAAGGCCATGTCGTTGGCTGATTTGTCCTATTTCATCCAAAGGATCAATGGCCCCTACATCGGTGGTACCTGCCGAACCTATCACTAAATATGGAAATAGGCCCTCTGATTGGTCAGCTTGAATTTGCCTTTCCAAAGCCTCTGTATCCATTTTGTACCGTTCATCGACTGGGATATAACGGATAATGACATCCTCCAAGCCTATGATGCGCAGGGATTTTTGAATGCAGTGATGGGTCTGGGGGGTCAGGTAAATAACACTGTTTGGTATTTTTTCATTCTTAACCCCATATTTATCCCTCGCCGCAGTCAAAGCTATGAGGTTGGCAATAGAGCCACCCGAGGTAAGGTTTCCTACGGATGTTTCAGGAAATGAAAACAGTTTTTTCAACCAATGGAGCACTTCATTTTCCATGGCTACTGCCCCGGGAGAAGCATAACCAATTCCTGCATATTCATTGGTAATGGCAGCTAAATAGTCCCCCAAGGAGGAGGCGTAAATGCCTCCACCTGGTATATATCCAAAATGCTTCCCAGAAGAAGCCCGGATTCCAGATTCAGTAACTTGCTCCTTGAAAATGGTCAGAATTTCCTCTATGGTCTTGGGCTGCTCTCCTATAGTGAAAGCATCCTGATTTACTTCTTTTCCGTCATAAGCCTTGGCCTTTGGCAAAGCTTCCAGGTATTGGTTGGCAAAAGCAGCCACTTTATCCATTAAAGCCTGTCTGGTATTTTGGCCGATTTCCAATTCATTGGCCAATTCTTCCTCTGGTTTAGTGCGCTGATCCATTTTGGGGATTGTTTTACTGATTTCTTAAAGGTGTGCAATTTAAGAAGCCATAACAAGCTCAACGTTTTTTTGCTTTATCGGATCAAGGGTACTTTTTCCAAAATCAGTATGGAAATGATGAATCTTTAAAAAATTCAATTGAATCTGTTTCCAAGTTTCCTCATCCAAAGAAGGAGTTAAATGAAGCAATTCTTTTTTCAGCAAGCTACTCATCTTAAAATATTGATCCGTTCCCAAATAGAATAAATCCGCATCAGCAAGAATCCTCTCGAGTACATTTCCTGGATTCTGAGGGGTTTTCGTGGCCATAATCATTCCGCAGATCTTTTCAATTTCCTCAGGACTGAACCCATATTCCGGAAGTTCTGTCTCAACCAATCTGCACCCTTTCTCCTCATGGTTTTCCATTCCTATCAGAAATCCGGCATCATGATACAGTGCCGCCACAGAAATCAGCCGAAGTTCCTCTTCATTACAGCCCTCAGTCTTTGCAAGATAAATCGCCTTATCAAGTACATACTGCGTATGGGAAACATTATGGTAGGTTAAATAGAAAGGTAAACCGACATTTAAACGCCGATACATCATTTCAAAGAATTCTTTATCCATCTTTCTCAACAGGGTTTTTCAATTTTTGCTTACCAATCCACCCCTTACCTCCTTTATACTTTGAACATATATAAAGGCTTTAGGATCGATACTGCTAACAGCTTCCCTTATTCGATGAATTTCAAGTCGGGTCACAACGGCCATAATCACATCACAATCGCTTTTAATATCAAATGAACTTGGCAAATAACCCCGCTCTCCCTTGTATACGGTGATGGCTTTATTAAAATCCAACACAATCGCCTTTTTGATGCGTTCCGAATCCTTGGAAATAATATGCAGTGCCGTAAACTCCTCGAATCCATCTACCACATAATCTGTGGTTTTCATGGCTGTGAAATAGACCAAGATAGAATACATCCCTGTCTCCATTCCAAATTTGTAAGCTGCTCCTATGATGATTAATGTGTTTAATACCAAAATGATTTCCCCAGAGGTAAAAGCTGACTTTCTTTCTGTGTATTGGGCAATGACCTCCAAACCATCAATTACGCCCCCTCCCCTAATCACAAACCCTATTCCCAAACCAATGAAGAAGCCTCCAAAAACAGCAATGAGGACTTTATCAGAAGTAAAAACAGGAATTTGGATAAAATACATGCCGGTCGCAAGCAAGAGTACCGCTAAAGTGGCCTGAACTCCAAAAGTCTTACTGATTTTTCTAAAGCCAAGAATTAAAAATGGGATGTTAAAAACAATCAGTAAAATACTGATGTGAATATCAGCAAATGCCTTTACCAAAATAGAAATCCCTGTAACTCCACCGTCCAGAAAATTATTGGGTACCATGAAGCCCTGCAATCCAATGATGGCAAAAGCCACTCCCAAAATAGTAAAGATTAGTGAGCGCGGGGAAAAAATGGTTTTCCATAGAATTTTTTTCATTAGCGTAGTATTTTCTTATTTCAGTTTTTTTAGGCCTAGATCCAAATGAATCAGCTTTCAACCTGATAGACCACTACCGGTTTCTGTTTGTTTTTCATCTTAACTTCGCCGACAAGTGAACATACAAAAGATTCTTTTATCTTTTCATAGGTATCTTCTGTGATAAGAATCTGGCTTTTATCAGCGGCAGCCTGTAATCGGGCAGCCACATTTACAGGGTCTCCAATGACCGTATAGTCCAGGCGTCTCAATGCTGCTGAACCTATATTTCCCCAAATCATTTCACCACTATTCACCCCAATGGAAACCTCAGGTTTGAACTTGGAAATACCAATTCCAATATTGGCGGATTTAATCGAATTCCTAATGGCCAAACAGGCATCCAATGCCCTGTCTATGTGGTAATCACCTTTAAATGTAGCCATAACCGCATCTCCCAAAAACTTATCTACAATGCCTTCCTGATTGATGATCTCCTTCACGATGATATCAAAATAGGCATTCAACATATTGACCACTTTATCCGCAGGTTCTGTTTCACTGATTGCAGTAAAACCACAGATATCAATAAATGCCACTGTACCCTCTAAAGTCAAATTTTCAAAATAAGAAGTCTCTACTTCTTTACTCCCCATAAAATTGAGGACGGTTTCATCCACATACATGCGAAGGATATTGTTTTCCTTCAAGGCTTGCATGGTCCGCTTGAGCGCATTGACGTGATTGATGGTTTTTTCAATGGTGATCTCCAAGTCCTTGAAGTCAATCGGTTTGGTGACAAAGTCAAATGCTCCACGGTTCATCGCCACGCGGATATTTTCCATATCGCCATAGGCGGAAACAATCACGGATTTTAGCAAGGTGTTTTTTTCCTGAATTTTGCCTAACAAAGTCAAGCCATCCATTTCAGGCATATTGATATCACTAAGCACCAAATCTGTGTCCGGATGTTGGATGAGTTGTTCTAAGGCAATCCTTCCGTTCTGTGCAAAAACAAACTCATACTCATTGGCACGGATTTTTTGCCGGAATTTTTGTTTGATCAAAACTTCCAAATCTGCCTCGTCATCAACTACTAATATTTTTGCCATCTTATCCGAATAATTTTATCCCATCAAACTTTGAATCTCTTTTTTGAGCGATTCAAAATCAATAGGCTTGGTGAAAAACCCCTTAGCCCCAGAAGTTAATGCTTTATTGTAGTTATCACTGTCTCCATAGGCTGAAATCATGCTCACATTGATCTGTGGGAATTTAGTTTTTATTTTTTCCAAAAGTTCCAGACCAGTCATGCCGGGCATATTGATGTCTGAAAAAACATATACAACCTTAGGTGGGTCAGTCTCTTCTAAAATATTCAAGGCATCTGCACCTGAAAATGCAAAGACAAGTTCTAAACTGCCATTTCTAATCTCTCTCCGAAACTTCTGACGGAAAAGCATCTCCACATCTTTTTCGTCGTCTACAATCAATATTTTCATACAATTAATCTTGTCTTAAGTGAATAATAAACTCTGAATATTCCCCTGGCTTACTAATCACCGATAAATCACCCCCATGTCCTTTGGTGATAATATCATAGCTCATTGATAAGCCCAAGCCTGTGCCCGCTCCCGCTGGTTTGGTTGTAAAAAAAGGCTGAAAGACTTTGGTCTTGACCTCCTCGGGTATACCATTTCCATTGTCTCTAACCGTAATTTTTACCCCTTTTTGCTCTAAGGATGTAGTCACAACTACCGTTGGTTTGAAATCTTTGCCCTCCCCCTCATCTTCCAATAGCTTTTTCTTTTCTGAGGCGGCATAAAAAGCATTATTGATCAAATTGAGCAATACCCTCCCCAAATCTTGAGGTACTACTTCGAGGATTGGCAAATTTTCATCCAACTCCAATTTAAAATCTGCATTGAAAGATTTATCCTTTGCTCTCAGGCCATGATAAGATAAACGGAGGTACTCATCTGCCAGTTTATTGATATCAGTAGGCTCTCTCTTTCCATTGTCTTTGCGGCTATGCTGCAACATACTTTTGACAATGGCCTCTGCCCGCTTTCCATGATAAGTTATCTTTTCCAGATTCTGAGCAATGTCCTCCATCAAATCTGCTTCGTTTTCCTTATCCCTTTGCGTGTGGTCTTTTTTTAATTCTTCCCTTAATTCCTGAATCAGTTCATTGCTGACCTCAGAGAAATTATTGACAAAATTCAAAGGATTCTGAATCTCATGGGCAATGCCCGCAGTCAACTCCCCTAAAGAAGCCATCTTCTCTGAAAGGATCAATTGATCTTGGGTAGCTTTCAACTCGTTCAATGCCTTTTCCAGCGCCTCTTTTTTCTTGACCAAATCTTGGGTTCTCTGGGCAACTTCCTTTTCCAATTGGGCTTTGATTTTTTCTGTAAGCCTATATTCCTTTTCCCTTTCTTCCGACTTTTGCCTTTCCAGTTCCAGAGCCTTTTTCTGCTTTCTAGACAGGTACCACAATGCAACCGCCCACAAAAAGGCAAAAAATCCTGCAGTATCCAGCAAAGTTTCTATGGATTCATAAAAACTGGGACTGATGATATCAATGACTTCACTGACCAAGGACAGTCCCAAATAAGGCAAAACCGCATAAGCGATAGTTTTGGCCTGATTGAATTCAGGTACTTTAAAAACCCCATAAATTATCAGTCCCACCAAAGCCAAAGAAAGCCCATGAATCAAAACCCTACTGCCTATAGGGGAATAACCCAAAATTATGAAGGTAACTGCGAGCAGCATTCCAACTTTTAGGATTTTATGCCATTTCAGGTATGCCTCGGCATCCGGCAACCTTTTTTGAAGGTACCTAAGGATGAAAATTGAAATGATGTTTTCTAAGACCATTGGCTAATATTCCTTATTCAACTTGAGGAATCGAATTCTAAAATACACTTTTTTAACAAGCTTTCATCAAATCCTTTTGGAAAGGAAAGATTAGCTTGGGTTTACAGGTAATTCCATTATAAAATTCGACCCTTTACCCTCTTGGCTTTCCACCCTAATTTCCCCGCCATGCGCCTTCACAATATCATAGCTCAA
>NZ_SLAP01000030.1 GCF_007126775.1 Cecembia sp.
CATACTTTTGATGAGGCAAGTATTGAGATGATCAGTGCACTTTTTTGAGAAAAATTAAGGGTTTTTACTTAACATTTTTTTAAGGATTTTTTAACATTAGAAATTGCTTAACATTTCCTTAATATACCCTTTTGGATCATTTTGAAGGTGTTTTTTATGAAAAATTACTTTGAGACGGCACCGAACTTCCTATGTTAAGAAAACTTATGAATTAGTAGTTAACAAATTGATAATATCTGCATCATTATAAAGAAATATTGTTGCTGCTATTTTGTATCGCTGTACAATAAGTATTTCATACTTAAAAAAATATTTCTTCCATGCGGATAAAATTCGCTCTCGCATTCATCATCTTGATGATTGCTTTCGTTGACGTTTTTGCAAGGGATGTTGACGGAGACACTTTAGAAAGCAATGTGGTGGTTAATCCTCTGCCAAAAAAGCAATGGTATGAGACCATTCAATTGCGCGGCTATGCACAGATGCGCTACAATGGTCTCTTTGAAACCAATCCTGACCTCCAATGTGCCCAATGTGACAGGTCATGGGGCGGGGATGGTGGAGGATTTTTCTTCAGGCGGATAAGGATGATTTTTTCTGGGCAGATACATGAACGGATCTTTATGTACATTCAGCCCGACTTGGCCTCTGGAGGTTCAAATTTTGCGCAAATCAGAGATGCCTACTTTGATCTGGGCTTGGATGCCAAGCAGGAGTTTCGTTTGAGAATTGGTCAATCTAAAGTACCTTTTGGTTTTGAAAACCTCCAGTCCAGTCAAAATAGACTTCCGTTGGACAGGAATGATGGTTTAAACTCAGCGGTACTGAATGAACGGGATTTGGGTGTGTTTTTCTATTATGCCCCTTCTGAAATCCGTAAGCGTTTCAGTTACCTAGTGTCCTCAGGATTGAAAGGATCAGGTGATTACGGGGTTTTTGGTCTCGGATTATACAATGGGCAGACTGCCAATTTACCAGAGCGCAATAAAAACTTTCATATCGTCAGTAGGGCTTCTTATCCTTGGGAATTGCCTTCAGGACAGATTATTGAGACTTCTTTTCAGGCCTATACAGGTAAATTTGTAATCAATAGAAATCCCCAAACAGATTTTGATCAAACGGAATTTGAGGAATTCAGATATGGTCCTTCTTTGATCATTTATCCACAGCCCTTTGGTCTTCAAGCGGAGTTCAACTGGGGTAGGGGACCGGAATATGATCCGGTAACCAATGATGTGGTAGATGCTCCACTTAGGGGAGGTTATGTATTGGCCAATTATTTTATTCAAAAAGGGAAAGATATTTTTATACCATTTTCCAGGTATCATTACTATAAAGGCGGTAAAAAGTTTGAGCTCGACGCTACCCGGCATAGAGTAAATGAATTGGAAATAGGTGTGGAATGGCAGCCCAATAAAAACTTTGAGTTAGTGGCCATGTATACCATTTCAGATAGGACCTTTGAAAACTCGCTCAATCCCAATAACAGACAACAAGGAAGTCTTTTGAGGCTTCAGGCGCAGGTCAATTTCTAAAGCATTATAAAGTTTAGTCTATATATTGATAAAGCAGGCTTCTTTTGGAGCCTGTTTTTTTTAGAAGCAAGAGTCAAGAGCCAAGGCAAAAGTAAAAAGGCAAAAGAAGGGAATGGGTATGTAAAATGAGGAATTAAGAATAGTCTTGCCTGCAGCAAGTAGGAGCAAGAGATGAGAAGCGAGATAAAAGACACAAGATACAAGACTCAAGACATAAGACTCAAAAAGGGGTGGGACACCTAGAATGAGGAATTAAGAAGAGCTGAACTGTCGGTAACAAAAGAATAAAAAAATGTCAACTAAAATCAGGATATTACACAAGGAAAACAAAGATGGTGATTGTAAGATGGATTTATGAAAAATAAAGCAAAGTCTGGGCAGAAGGCAGTAAACAGACTTCCATAAAATCCAATTTACGATTTCAAGTCTTGGTGATTCGACTTACCTTTGTGCAGTAAAAAACACTGTTATGCTGAGAAGACCAAGAAGAAACAGGAAATCGCAAGGAATACGGGATATGGTGGAAGAGACCAGGTTGTCGGTAAAGGACTTTATATTCCCTTTATTTTTGATTGATGGGATCAACCAGAAAGTTGAGGTGGCTTCCATGCCTGGGATTTATAGACTTTCCTTGGATTTGATGTTGCAGGAGATTGAGGAATGCTTGGCGCTAGGCATCAAGGCCTTTGATATTTTTCCGGCCTATCCAGAGGTTAAGAAGGATAAGTTTGCCACTGAGAGTTATAATCCCGATACTTTTTATCTGAAAGCCATTCACAAAATCAAATCTACTTTTCCTGAAGCAGTGGTGATGACAGATGTAGCCATGGACCCCTACAGTTCAGATGGGCATGATGGTTTGGTGAAGGATGGAAAGATATTGAATGACGAGACTTTGGAAATCTTGGGTAAAATGTCTTTGGCCCAGGCCCAGGCGGGAGCGGATATACTTGGCCCATCTGACATGATGGACGGAAGAGTGGGGTATATCAGGAGTGTTTTGGATGAAAATGGCTATACCGATGTTTCTATCATGTCCTATACCGCCAAATATGCCTCTGCTTTTTATGGTCCTTTCAGAGATGCTTTGGACTCTGCACCTAAAATGGGGGATAAAAAGACCTACCAAATGGATCCAGCCAATTATTATGAAGCCTTGATTGAAGCGGATTTAGATACAGAGGAAGGCGCAGATTTTTTGATGGTAAAGCCGGCTTTAGCCTATTTAGATGTCATCCGCTTATTGAAAGATAATTCCAATCTTCCGATTGCCGCCTACAATGTCAGTGGAGAATATGCCATGATCAAAGCTTCCGCACAAAGGGGTTGGCTGGATGGAGAGCGGGCCATGCTTGAATCCTTACTCAGTATCAAGCGCGCTGGA
>NZ_SLAP01000020.1 GCF_007126775.1 Cecembia sp.
CTTTTTTGACGTGAAAACCATTGATGTCATTCAAGTCTCCATCATAAGTTTCAGCAACTACCGGCAAAGACCAAAATATATCGAGTTCGTCAGGAAGTGGGTCAAAGTGCTTGTTCTTGAATTGCCATTCCACCACAGCATCACGTACCACGCCGACACTGTGGGTGTTGGTAATAGCAATCGGTCCTTCGAGAAAGCCTGATTCTTCCACCCAGGTGGTTCCTGTCATTTCCCCATTCCCATTGAGACTATACCAGCCTGCAAAAACCGGATCGTAATCTTTGCCTCTTGGGAAAATTGCCGTTACGCCGGTCCGGACAGGACCTTCTCCTACGACCAACTCCCCTTCACCTGATATCAAGGTGGTATGTCCGACTTCAATGCCTTTGACATCGGTGATGGCATTCAGTTTCCCTGTTTTTCCTTCGAGGGGTATCCCCAAATCTCTTGCTCTGGGTTTTTGGGCATATGCTTGACAAGTAATGAGTAAGATTATCGAGAATATAAATGTGTTTTTCATATTGGCTACTTTACTCTGATCTTAAATCGTTAAGGGTTTCTTCAAAAACTTGCTCTTTTATACAGTAGCCTCATTTGTTATCAGTTACTAAAGTCATATTTGGTATTACTGGCTTTTCCAAAGGCTTAATATCATCGAGTTTTCTGGAATATTTTCTTCCGTTTAGAAATGCTCCAATAAAGGTGGCTCTCACTAAATAGTGGTAGCTTACATAGCATATGATAGTTGTACTGATCAAGACAACAAGAAATTTTAATGTACTGGGAATGGGCCAATCTGCTAAAAGTCCTGGGATAAACGCAGTAAAGGGTAAATGCACCAAATACACCCAATAAGAGGAATCAGATAAATACCGCATTCTTGCAGAATGCTTACTTCCATATCTGATAAAAAGACCCGTAAAACCAAAAATGAGTAACCAAACTATGATGGATTTCATGAATATTTCAGCCTCGTAACCAAAGGTGAATCTGTTATAAAAATATATTGAAAACAGAATGATTCCCAAAATGAGGTTTAACCAATCATACTTTTTAAAGGCATCTAATAAATGTTTGGATTTGAATAAAACCCAACCTATAGAATAAAAGGAACCATAAAAGATAAATGTATTTAATTTAGGGATGAAAGAAAATGGATCGCCTAGCCAGGCAGTACCCATCATAAAATAGGTCAAAACAGTGATACCGGTAAAAATCAAAATCCTTAATACCGGTTGTTGAATTAGCCAGCTAAATGATTTGGAAAAATAGCTTCCCAGTCTAGGAATCCTTTTAAGAACTAAGGCAAAAAGCACTGTGACAAAGGTTATCATGGCTAGATAATATAGAAACCAAAGGTGAAAAGTCCAGGTAGGGATCCATGTCTTAAACTCTGAAAAATTGGCTAGGACTACCCCTTTGGCATCCAGATTTCCTCCGAAAATTAATCCAGAATATTCAAAGGAAAAATAAATAAAAGGCCACAACAAAATTAAAAACACTACAAAAGGAAGTACAATTCTTTCCACCCTGTTTTTCAACATTTTCATGGGGCTTCGTTCATAAAAAAGCATGGCTCCAAAGAAACCGGATACAAGAAAAAATGTGGGCATTCTAAAATAATGAATGAAGAAAACTATAAAATCATTCGATATGTGTGTTGTATTTGAATCTTTTAGTGACCAAAGGCCGCCATAGTTGATACTGCCATACGTAATTGCAGCATGTAATACTAATCCCAAAAGCATCATGATGGCTCTTAGGGAGTCCAAGGAGTGTAATCTTTCGGTTTTATGTGCTTGTATTTTCATATGATTATATTTTTTTTTAACGGCCATATGGAATCTCGCTTGTTGAAATAATCATTGCAGTGCGTGACGTTCTCGCCATGCCCGTCTGCTCCATGCAGGCTTGATTTCATCTGGGTACACTAATTTATTATTTGAAAATCTACATTTTACTTGTTTCAAGTGATCAACTCTTAGCCTAAGGTGGGATTGGAAGGGTTTTACTTTCCGCTCAACTTCATACTTGTTTATATTCAATAGGTTTTTTAGCATGATAGCCCACTTCGCGCTTTTGCAATGTTGGAACCTCGTTTATTTTTCTATTACAAGGTTTACATTACTCAATTTCAATTCTTCAGCTCTTTTTATGTCTGATAGCTTTCCGGAATATCTTCTACCATTCAAAAACTTCCCAACAAACGTCCCTCTCACCAAATAATGGTAGCTTACATAGCATATGATAGTTGTGCTGATCAAGACAACAAGAAATTTTAAGGTACTGGGAATGGGCCATTCTGCTATCAGGCCTGGGATAAAGGCAGTGATAGGTAAATGCACCAAATAGACCCAATAAGAGGAATCAGATAAATACCGCATTTTGGCAGAATGCTGACTTGCATATCTGATAAAAAGACCTGTAAAGCCAAAAATAAATAACCAAACCATGATGGATTTCAGGACTATTTTAGCTTCATAGCCAAAGGTGGAGCCCATAAAAAAGTACAGTAAAAACAAAATGATTCCCAAAATGGTGTTTATCCAATCATATCTTTTAAAGGTATCCAATAAATGTTTGGATTTTAATAAAATCCAGCCTATTGCATAAAAGGAAAAATAAAAGATAAATGTATTTAAATCAGGGATAAAAGACGTTGAAGTGTCTACTGAGGAGGTACCCATGATGGAATAGAGTATTGCGGTGATGCTTCCAAAAACCAAAATCCTTAACACTGGCTGCTGAATTGCCCAGCTAAAGGATTTGGAAATAGCACTGGTCAATCCAGGTAATTTTTTAAGAACCAAGGCTAAAAGTACTGAAGCAAAGGTTGTCAGGGCTAGATAGTATAAAAACCAAAGGTGAAAGGTCATTGCGGGAATAAGCGTTTTGATATCTGAAAAAATACTATCTAGGACTAGATTCATGGCATCTGGAATTCCAGCAAACACCATCCCTGAATAACTAAATGAAATGTAAATAAATGGCCACAGTAAAAATAGAAACACTACAAAAGGAAGTACGATTCTTTCCACCCTGTTTTTCAACATTTTCATGGGAGTTCGTTCATAAAAAAGCAAGGCTCCAAAGAAACCTGAGACAAGAAAAAATATGGGCATCCTATAAGAATGAATAAAAATGCTTATAAAATCATTTGACAGGTGCGTTGAGTTTGGATCTTGTATTGGCCATGCACTACCAAAGGTTTTAAGAACACCATAAGTATTGGCTCCATGAAGCACTATGCCCAATAGCATCATGATGGCCCTGAGTGAATCCAAAGAATGAAGTCGTTCCGTTTTTTGAGATAATGTTTTCAAAATGATGGAGGATTAGTTTAAATGCTTGATAAACATATTCTAATCAACTCATCATTAAATTGAAATCAAACCGATCAAGGACGAAACACCTGATTTATTGTCCGAAGGAAATGGTTTTCTTTCCGAAGCTAAAAAATGCTTTGGGCTCAATAAGGGGTTGGATCCCGTTTATTCAGAAATTTAAAAATATGGGCTTAGCGAGGTTTAGACGATCCTCGAAATGAGTTTAGTAGGCGAAAATTTGTTGCAGACAGGCAATAATTATCGCTATCGTCGTGTCTGCTTGCTTTAAGCAAGCTTTCGTGCTATTTTTCTACACTTAGTTTTAGGTGCCCACCTAATCCTTCTCTAATTATCCGCATCAAAGTCGATAGTCGAATATCACTTGCGTTATTCTCGATGCGGGAAATGTATGTTTTAGTTGTCCCGCATTTTTGCGCTAGTTGCTCTTGGGTCATGCCTTGGTCTTTTCGGAGTTCTTGAAGCATTGCCCCTAATTTAAAAGCTTCAAAGCCTTCTTCAAAAGCCTCTCTTTCTTTTGTCCCTCGTTCACCATATTCCTGATTCAGGTGATCGTCAAAATCCACAATTTTAGTTTTGCTCGTCATAATATTTCTTTTGAAGTTTCTCGGCTAATTTTATTTCATTTTTCGGTGTTTTCTGGGTCTTTTTTTGAAAGCCATTTAACACTACCACAACTTTGCCCTTGTCGAAAAAGCAAAATATCCGATAGATATTTGTACCGGAAATCATTCTCATTTCATACAAAGTGGTTCCTGCGATGTTCTTTAGGTATTTTGAGGGAACTCTTTCAACTGTTCTTATCAACTTAATCGTCCAGTTAATCCGCTCTTTAATTTTCGGATTCTGTTTTTGATAGAATTCCCAAAAATGTTCACCGAAGATTATGACCTTTCTTACATCATCACTTTCTTGCATGCGCTAAAGTTAGCTGATAAGGTAACATTTTGCAAGGGCTTAAGGTTCATGGTAGCGAAATTCTCTGATTATTGCATTTTGAACAACGTCAAATTTTTATGTTGATAGTTTACATCTAAATTATTGGGAATATGCGTAGTTGCGTGCCGCGAAAGCTGTCAGGATAACACTTAATTCTCATTGTTTAGTGAGTTGATTTTTCAAACTTAATGCGTCAGGAAAACCCCATTGCTCTGCTATTTTACCATCTGCTATCCTGTATATGGAAGTTTCGTAGATTGTTACTTTAATACCGGTAGCTTCAAGTCCTTCGAATGCTCCCAGTTGGGTACCTGTCGATTTATATCTTGTCACCACTTTGTCTCCTTCGCTTACCATATCGACGATTTCCTCTTTCCAGTCCGGAAATATTTTTCTATGACTTGAAATGGAATATTTTGCTCCTGCAATTCCTTTCCACTCTATTCCGTTTATAAAGTGGCAGACAAAATCGGAGGCCAATATTTTATCCAATTCCGATACCTGTCCGTCACTCCAAACACTATGATAATTTTTCACAACATCCCGGTTAGCGTCCAGGTCAATTTCTTGTTTATCTGAACTACAACTGATTATAAATGTACAGACTGTAAGAATCAGGACTGCACAAAGTGATTTTTTCATTTTGGGGTTTGTTTATCAACTATTGAATTTTGCTTTTCTAATTAAACCCAACCTTCAAATATTCACTTTCAGAAGGGGGGCCGGCTGTAATCTGAAGATAAGGCTCTCCTGTCAGCGTCATCACCACTGAGGAAAAAGTAAAACTATACCTTTTGGGATCTAATGGACGGCAGACTGGATTATTCGGATCATCCTTTGAGCGCAGTGCTTTTTTTATAAGGTCATCTGTAACGATGTCCTCATTTGCAATTCTTGTGGTCAAAGCCGCCAATCGGATATAGCTATTGGAGGTAACCGCAATTGTGTCTGCAATTTCTTTGGGATTGAACTCAGCAAACCAAGGTTTCACATCATCGTTGACAATCGGATGGTTGGTATGGTACACGGTTTGGTTTTTATTACCCGGATCAAACCTTACCACCTTGTTGGCCGATGCTTCAAAGTTGAAAACTTCACCCCTTACTCCCAGAATGTAATTCTGTCCCGAAGCATGATTGACCGAGGTGATAAACTCGATGATATCATCCCTTTCCGTCATTGAGAGTACTTTTCTAGTGACAAAGGCTACCGGCAATCCTGAATTGGAAGCGTTGAGCTGCATAATGGTATTCAGGATCATGCCTACCCCGGTGCTATTCATGCCATTCAGGGCAATCAAACCTGGATGGGAAAGCACCAACTGTTCAGGCCTGTCGGAAGTAGCTTCTATTCTGAAAAGTGTTTGGTAACCATCTGTGTATGGTTCGATATCCATGTTTTGGGCAATGTAGGAATTGCTACCATTTACCGAAGGAACACCGATATTGCTGCAGTGGTGGTTTTCTATTGAGTTAAGGTAAACCCAAAATTCATCCAATAGATTTAACACCATGATCTGGTCAAAACGCTGCTCCGAACCTTCGGCTATACCTCTCACTTCTTCATAAAGTTCAGGAGTCCATTTCTTGATGCTCCCTTCAAAATCTGCATAATCAAGAAATTCTTTCAGCACCTCGTCGGAATTTCTTGCCAGCTCTGCTTCTGTACTTTCCTTCCATTTGAGTACGATTTCGGCGATTTCCTTTTTGAAAAACTGCCCGTGTTGCATTCCCAATTCATACCCCGAACCTGAAAAAGAGGCCTGCTTTAGTTCCCTCTTTTGTACATCTTTCGCCGAAAGGGTTTCAGAGGGTATATTTTTTTTCGAAGGAGAGCTACAGCCCAATAATACGATCAGTGATAAGAAAGGAATTAATTTCTTTCTCAATTGCAAAAGAGTCAGTGGTTCATATTTTTTCATTTTGCCATGCGTTTTATGCTATTGAATTTATCTTTTCTAATTAAACCCTACTTTACCCCGCACTGACTCAAACAATTTCTTTGAATCATAACCTACACCACTTTTGAATACATACTGCACTTTGCGCAAATCACTGATGTTTTTGGAAGGGTCTCCATCAATAACCAACAGGTCGGCAGTTTTTCCGATTTCAATCGTTCCGATTTTATCTTGAAATCCCATTGCAATTGACCCGTTCATTGTGGCAATCTTGATCGCTTCCAATGGGGTGAATCCATCCGCCTCCACCAACAATTCAATCGCCCGCCAGTTTCCAAAACCTGCAATCGTACCTCCATTACCCGTCGGGTCCGAACCTACCGTGAGCAATCCCCCCATATCATAAAATAGCCTTTCCATTTTGGCATTGTTGGCAAAAACAGTATCATCTGCTGTAGGCCCCTGAAATGATTTAATCTGTGCAAACTGTTTTAAATAATAATCCCTACTGTCAGGAGAAAAATAATTAAGCAATTCAGGGGAGGGTGATTTTTGGGTGGATACGAAGCCTTCAAATACTGCTAAAGTGGATGTAATTATCACGTTTTTTGAGATGAGGTAGTTAATCAAATCTTTCACCGCATCACTATTTGTATCAACATGCGCTATTGAAAAATTCGCATCAGGAGGGCATAAGTTTTCTGTTTTATTTTGATGAAAATCGGTGCTTGACAAAAAACCATGCTCCAATTGGTCTATACCCATTTCTGCCGCTTCGCGATAAGTTACCGCACATAGGTGAGCCGTTACCTTTACATTTCTTTGATGTGCAGCGTCTATGGCAGCTTTTAAAATTGGCTTGGTAACTGTCATATAGGCCTTGAATGAGGTAAACCCTTGATCTGCCCAATAATTCACAAAAGCGGTTGCTTCTTCAGGAGTTCTGAGCCTGTTCATTTGAGGAAAAAAGGACCTGAACCCTTCAATGTATGGTGCCGTGACTTCCATGTTTGGCCCCGGATATTTTCCTGAATCGATATCCTGTTTTAAGTTTAGATCAGAGTACGGTTCCACATTACCTGCTGTCCTGATCGTAGTAGCCCCCGCAGCCAAATATAGCCTAGGGAAAGTTGCAGGCGTTTGTCTGGCATGAACATACTTTAATTCTGCAGAAAAAGCCGACATATACATATGCTCATGCAACATGACCAATCCCGGCATCAAAGTTCTACCCTTCATGTCCATGATTTTTGCCTCTTTCGGAGGGATTGCGTCGGCATCATTACCTATCCAAGTGATATTACCATTGTTGATCATGATGGTCTGATTTGCTTTGGCAGGATTGCCTTTTCCATCGATCAACAAAGCATTTTTAAAGACGATAACTGAATCCCGGTATGTAATATACTTTTGGGTTTCCTCGCTGAATTCCGTTTGGGAAAAGCAAAGCAGTGAAGAGAAGGTAAGAAAGAATAAAAGTGAAATCGTTTTTTTCATTTTAAAATCTTTCAATTCCATGCCCATAAAATATTGATGATCTTCCATTCTCCGTTGATTTTCCCAAGGTGTAATATAGTCAAAAAAAGCAAATTGGAATAAATGATTGAATTGGGTTGACTTTCTCATAAGATTAAGGTTAGGTTTAAAACATAGGTTTACCTAGTCTATAGTAATATAGGAAAATCAATGTTGCCAGAACTTCAACTTAGGACGAAATGCATCTTTTTCTTCCCCAATGAACAGGATTACTTTCCCGAAAAGAGTTTTCAGCAAATGAATTTAAAAAAATTAGAAGACTGTCGACCTCAATTTTTTGGTTTTTTCTTGGATTCCAAATACTCATAATGGCTGTTGTCCGGAGGAGTCCTGATCACCTTACTTTCGGGTAAAGGCCCCAGTTGTTTCACTGCCAATTCCATTGCCCGCATCATTTGGGCTGTTTTCTCAGGGTTTTCCTTCATAAGATTGGTAGTTTCTCCGGGATCGGTTTTTAGGTTGAATAAAAGCGTATCATGCGCATCTACTTTTTTCATGCCTCTCGAACCTGCATATCCCGCATAAGGGCGTTTGATCTTCCAATCTCCCTCCCGATATCCTTCCTGACTGGAAAGCATATAATACAGGAAAGTATCCCCTTCCCTGCTGCCGTTTTCAAAAAGTACTGCACTGAGGTCTTTACCGTCAATTTCCCGGTCTTGAGGGACCTCGGCTCCGACCATTCTGCAAAAAGTTGGAAACCAATCCATCTGAGTGGCCGGGTCCTCATAGACTTGCCCCGGTTCAATTTTCCCTTTCCACATCGCCACAGTCGGTACACGCACTCCTCCTTCGAAAGTAAATTGCTTTCCT
This sequence comes from Cecembia sp., assembly GCF_007126775.1. GTDB lineage: Bacteria > Bacteroidota > Bacteroidia > Cytophagales > Cyclobacteriaceae > Cecembia. The sequence goes on from NZ_SLAP01000020.1 coordinate 8,533, forward strand.
TCTCTCAATGCTCCGGCCGAACCACCATGGTCTTCCATCACCAGCCAAGGACCATTATCTGAGGAAAATACGATAAGCGTATTTTCAAGAATTCCCTTTTCTTCCAACTTTTTCAGGATTTCCCCAACGCTCCAGTCTATTTCTTGGATAACATCTCCATATAATCCCCGATTTGAGGTTCCTTCAAACTCCGGAGAGGCATAGATGGGAACATGTGGCATATTATGGGCCAGATACAGGTAAAAAGGCTGGTCATCTACAGAATCAATGAACTTCAAGGATTCTTCCGTATAGGTCCGGGTAGTATATCGCTGATCGACTTTGTATTCTTCCACTTCATTATCTCTCATATACACTACAGAGGCCATGTCATTGGAGTAGGGAATTCCAAAGTATTCATCAAATCCCTGATTGAGGGGAAGGAATTTTTCAAGGTGGCCCAAATGCCATTTTCCCACAATACCCGTGCGGTAGCCTTTTTCTTTCAGGATTTCGGCTATGGTGATTTCTTCAGGATCCATTCCTGATAAACTCTCCGGGAAAAAAACCGCATTGATGCCCATCCGTTGTGGCATTCTGCCTGTCAGAAGTCCGGCACGGGATGGACTGCAAACCGGAGAAGCGGATAAAAATGAAGTGAATTTAATTCCTTCTGCCGCTATTCGGTCAATATTCGGGGTAGCAATGTCCGTAGCACCAAAACATCCCAAATCTCCATAGCCCAGGTCATCTGTAAAGATGAAAACGATGTTTGGCAGTTGGGATTGAATCTCATCTCCCTTATCAGTCCCACAAGCCAAAAGAAGGCAGCTGACCAGAATCAGCATTGGTTTTCCTTTCATCTCAATAGTGTTTATCTACCAATTTAAGCTTTTTTATTTTATTGACTTAATAAGTTACTACCAACTTAAATGGACCTGTTCAATTTGCATTTAGATTCCAATTACAAAATCCCTCGTAATTTTTTCAATTGAGGCCGCTCCGGCAAGTTGCATGTCACGGACCAACTCCCCCTTGAGAATGTCCAGGGCTATTTCAACTCCCTCTTGACCCAAGGCCCCGAGTCCCCAGCAAAATGGTCTTCCTATACAAACCGCTGTTGCTCCAAGAGCCAAAGCTTTAAAAATGTCTGTTCCTCTTCGTATACCTCCGTCTATCAAAACCGGTATCTTGCCATCAATCTCTTCCACTATTTCAGGAAGACAGTCTATCGTGGACCGAAGGCTTTCCAATTGCCTACCCCCGTGATTGGAGACAATAATTCCATCAGCACCATACTTTAGGGCGAGTTCAGCGTCCTCTCTGGTAACAATTCCTTTGAGTACAATTTTCATGTCACAGTTTGCCCTAAGCCAAGCTATGATTTCCCAAGTCAATCCAGGGTCATCAATTTCGGTTCCTTCAGGTAATATCCCCTCATAATTCCCCATTTTGAGTTCTTTCGAATTTGTAAGTTTGGTAAGTGTTGTGCCACCTCTTTCCCTGTTTCCAATCACAGGAGTATCCACAGTCAATACACAGACCTTACACCCTGCCTCTTCTGCCCGTTCAAGGAGTTTTTTGGTGACCTTTCTATCTGTTGTTGGATAAAGTTGGAACCAAAGATCGGCTTGGGATTGCGCTGCGATTTCATTCACAGAAAAATTGGAAACTGAAGAAACAATCATCTGATGTTTTTTCTTAACCGATGCTTTCGCTGAAGCAATTTCACCCTCAGGATGGAAAAATTTCTGAAATCCAACAGGACCTAAAATGATCGGATTATCCAGGGTTTTTCCAAACAGTTCAACCTCTGTGGAGATCGTACTGACATCAATTAATCGACGTGCTCTGATTTGAATTCTTTGATAGGCCTCAACGTTTGCTTTTACGGTTTTTGAGTCGTCAGCTCCTCCGTTCAGGTAATCTATGGCATCTTTTCCCATGACTTTTCCGGACATCTCCTCCAAGTCAAAGACATTTTTAAAGTCCGGAATTTCTTCAGCTTTGTCCGGACTTGATGTGCATCCCGAAAGCGATATCGCCGGTAAAGCCAAAGCCAAACTGGATAATCCTATCCACTCAAGAAACTTGCGTCTTTGTATTTCGGCCTTTAGATAAGGGTCTAAATTTTCCATTTTCTTATTTTCTGGTCCTCCCGGCAATGAAAAATCCAAGAGCAATTATTTAGTTCTAAATTTATAATTAATGCAATATTCTCATCGATATCCAATAGAATTTGATCATGCTTATTCCCTTATCAATCAATGACTTTCTAAACTCCAATTTTTATTCATATCCGCATAGTCAAACACCAGATTGCAGAAAGCAATGACTCCTAATTTAAATGAATTGTCATCAATTATAAATTCAGGCGAATGATGTGGTGCTGCTGTCATAGGGTCTTGCCCTTTTGGCATTCCTCCTAAAAAAAAGAACAAACCTGGCACTTCTTGGGCAAAGAATGAAAAATCTTCTGCGGCAGTCATCGCAGGTACAAGTAATGTGTTTTCTATTCCTGCTGATTTTTGGAGAGAAGGAAGCATGGATTTTGTCAGCTCCAC
>NZ_SLAP01000119.1 GCF_007126775.1 Cecembia sp.
CAATTTAAGATTCTACTGCAGCCTGGTTATTAAGCGAATTGTATTTTTGTTATATAATTTACATTATGTTAAATAGAATGAGGTAAAATGTGAATAGCGGATTAGCCTATTAGCACATCATTTAAGGGCCTCTTCATCTTAGGGTTTGATTTTGTATTTTTTTTTCTAAGATTAGGGGTTTACATCTCATTCAAATGTCCCAAAACAAAACAGCTTTTATTGGTAGGTTCTTAGGGCCGGTGTTATTTCTTATTATCTTGTTTTTTTTAAAACCACAGGACATGCCAAAGGAGGCTTTGGCCATGATGGCGGTTACTGCTTGGATTGCTCTTTGGTGGATCACAGAAGCCATTCCTATTGCCGTTACATCTTTGTTACCACTGATTCTTCTGCCAGCCTTAGGGGCCCTACCAATGAGCAATACAGCTGCCTCCTATTCCCATCCCATGGTTTTATTGTATATGGGTGGATTTATGATCGCAATGGCTCTTGAAAAATGGAATTTGCATAAAAGAATTGCCTTAACAACCATTTCTTTCATTGGTACGGATATTCAGCAGATTGTTTTAGGTTTCATGGTAGCAACTGCTTTTTTATCCATGTGGATATCCAATACGGCCACTTCCCTGATGATGTTGCCAATAGCCATCGCAGTAGTTACTCAATTATCTCCCCCAAGTGCCATACAAGAACATACACCCAACAAAATTGGCAAAGCATTGATGTTGGCCATTGCCTATAGTGCTTCTATTGGTGGTGTGGCTACTTTGATCGGAACACCTACCAACATTATATTGGCCGGTGTGGTCAAAGAAATGTACGGTTACGAAATCAGCTTTTCGAAATGGATGATCTTTGGTTTACCAATTGCCATCATCCTCCTTATTATTTGTTGGCAATACTTGATCAGAATCGCCTACCCTTTCGAAAAGTCATTTTCTGTAGCAGGTGGTAAAGAAGAAATTGAAAAGCAACTCATGCTTCTCGGTCCTATGTCCAAGGAGGAAAAAAGGGTTTCTTGGGTGTTTGGACTTGTGAGCTTTGCCTGGATCAGTAGAACATTTTTGTTGACAAGCTTCATTCCTGCACTTGACGATACTATGATTGCCATTGCAGGGGTTGTTTTACTTTTTGTCATCCCCTCCTCTGACCATAAAACTAAATTGTTAGACTGGAAAACAGCTGAGAAGATTCCATGGGGTATTTTGTTGCTTTTTGGTGGCGGTTTATCACTGGCAGAAGGATTTAAAGTAACAGGCTTAGCGGCTTGGATAGGCAATCAGTTTGTATTCCTTGATTTCATTGCATTTGGACTATTTTTATTGATTATCATCACTGCTGTGAATTTTCTGACTGAAATCACCTCCAATGTAGCCACTGCATCCATGATTCTGCCAATTTTGGCTGCTGTTTCTTTCTCTATGGGCGTGCATCCATTTGGGCTTATGGTAGGCGCAACCCTAGCCGCCAGTTGTGCTTTTATGCTTCCCGTCGCCACCCCTCCCAATGCAGTGGTATTCGGTTCGGGCTACCTGAGCATTCCAGATATGTTCCGGGCAGGTATTTGGATGAATATACTTTCCATAATTGTCATCACCCTTTTTACTTATTTTATCCTTCCTTTGGTATGGGGATTGGATTTGGCAATCTATCCTTTTTAAATTATTGAAATTAATTACATACCGCTTTATGCTAGCATATGATTAAAAATGAATACCAAATGAAATGCAAAAATCCATTATAATTACCAATCCCCTCTCCTCTCCATTTTCTTTTGGGAATGGGCTTTTTTGTCCTTGAGCCTCTGCTCTATAGCGGCTTTTCCCGGCTTACTGGCCTTTCTGATTTTCTTTTTTTGAAAAGCTTTTCTTAACAAATCATAGAATTTCCTTACCGCAATTTCCTTATTCTGAATCTGACTGCGTTTCTCCTGAGCGTGAATGATCAGATTTCCTGATTTATCCAGTTTAATGGCGAGTTTTTCTTGTATTACCATTTTTTCTGATTCCTCCAATACATTAGAATCCTGCACATTGAATACCAAGGTAATCCTAGTATTGGTCTTGTTGACATGCTGTCCCCCAGGTCCTGAACTCCTGCTCGCTTTGAATACCAATTCAGGTTCAAAAGACCCTTCCTTAATTTTCCTCTCTATTCCCATCTCCTATGCCTTCCTTTTCCATTTGCGAACGCTCCCTTTCTTCTTGCTTTTCCAATCTTCTGAAATATCTTCTGAAAAGGAAATTACTGCGCATGGCTTCCATATTTTCCGTAAATGCAGCTGTTCCTTCTTCGATATGAAGCATGCTGTTCAAAACCGCTTCTTTCAAATTTGGATCATCCAGTATAAGTTTTGCAGTCCCATCACTTTTTTCAATTTCTGCAAGAATGGATTTTACCTGTTCCATCATTAATTTACCCTGTTCTGTGATATCGAGAACATGCTGGATAGACTGAGACAGATTATCTGCCATCAAAGTATCCGTAAAAACCTCATGCATTAAGCCTTCTCCTTGTTCGAAGGTCTGCACCATCCTTTTTCCGGCCCGGGCCATTTCATTTGCTTCTCTTCCTGCTCCCTGGATTTCCAGGATGGCTGATCTGAGTTCAGTTACCAATAAGCTATCTGAAAGTAGGTCCCATAAGGCCCTACTATAATTCAACTTTTCTGCAACATTCGATAGATTGTAAAATGTCTTTTCCAAATAGTCACCCGTACTTTCTAAAGTTCTAAGCATTTCTTCTGTATCCAATCCAATCTGAGCAAAAAGGGTATCTCCTTCTACTATAAAAGGATCTTCTCCAGCCTGTGGAACAATCTGAAGAATCTTATTGCCCATCAGCCCATCTGTATTTATGCTGGTAAGAGAATTCTTCCGGATAAATGGCTTCATCTTTTTTTGAACTGCAAGATTGATGAAAATGGAAGTGTCATTCTCCATATTAATGGACCTGACCGTTCCTATATTCATGCCTTTAAAACGTACATTATTCCCTGGAACTAAGCCGTTGACATTGTCCACTACAGCAGTAATGGTAATCGATGTCCCAAATAGGTTTTGGTTCCTACCTATCATATAGAGCGTAAATACCAGGAAAATCAATCCTGCTATGACTAACATGCCCAATTTGGTGTTGTCTAATATTTTTTTTCCCTTCATAATTAATCGAAAAAGGATTTAATTTTTGGATCAGTTTTTGATTCTAGTTCTTCATAAGTTCCCGAAGCATAATTCCTACCTTCTATCAACATGATCATCCGATTGGAGATCATTTTGATACAGTTCAAATCATGCGAAATAACAATGGATGTAGCATTGTATTTTTTTTGAACATCGATCATTAATTGTGAAATTTCCCTTCCAGTGATCGGATCCAGTCCAGTGGTGGGTTCGTCATAAAGAATGACTTTGGGTCTGAGTATCAATGTTCTGGCCAAGGCTATTCGTTTTCTCATTCCCCCAGAAAGTTCTGATGGCATCATATTTATCGTATGCGCCAAGCCAACATCTTCTAAAGCTTCTAAAATTGCGGCATCCGCCTCCTCTTCTCTTTTTTCCTTGCTCCAATGTCGTCTCAACGGAAATAATAAATTTTCTTTTACCGTCATCGAATCATACAGCGCATTGCTTTGGAAAAGAAAACCTATATCAGCACGCAAAATATCCAGCTCATCCTGCTCTAATTCATCAATGTCCTGACCCAAAACTGTTATTTTTCCAGAATCCGAATCAATTAACTTGATGATACATTTGATAAGTACAGATTTACCGGAACCTGATTTACCAAGAATAACCAAGGTCTCCCCTGCCCCCACGCTCATAGAAAAATCACGAAGCACGTGATTCTCCCCAAATGATTTGTTGACATTATCAATCACTACGACCGGTTCCATCTTTTCCATCATCATGTCAGGCCAAGTATATCCGTAATCTGAACGACCAAAAGGTCAATAATGAACACCAAAAGAGAGGCTACTATCACTGCCGTGGTGGCAGACCGCCCTACTCCTTCTGTTCCTTTTTGGGAATTATACCCCTTGTAACAACCCACTATCCCAATGGCAAAACCAAAAAAGAAAGTCTTGACCAAGGAAGGAATCACATCTCCAAAACTCAATGCATTGAAAACCTGAAACCAATACAGGTGCCAACTCACATCACCACGAATATTGGCTCCAAGATATCCTCCGTACAAAGAAATAGCATTGGCTACGCTTGATAGCAAAGGAACCATAATGGTGGTAGCCAACACCCGGGTTACAATCAGGTACTTGAAAGGATTGGTACCAGATACCTCCATGGCGTCAATTTGCTCGGTGACCCTCATGGAACCCAATTCAGCTCCCATACCAGAACCTATTTTTCCAGCACATATCAATGCAGTGATAACCGGAGATATTTCTCTTAATAAAGAAACGGCCACCATCGCTGGCAGCATGGCCTCGGCCCCAAATTCTACTAAGGTCGGACGAGACTGTATCGTCAATACCAAACCCATGATAAATGCTGTAATCCCCACCAGGGTAAGCGTCTTATACCCTACCCAAAAACATTGGTTAATAAATTCATCCCATTCTTGCTTGGGTTTGATCACCTCCTTAAAAAAACGGGCTGTAAACCGGCTGATTTCACCTACTTCATTAAGGAATGCACTTTTTATCTTCAAGGTATTGGCCACTGTAGCTTTTTATTTTAACTCAAATAAATAAATTGTATGAAACAAAATTCAAAACGATTGTCAACCTAAAGAATGATAAACATCAGTTTTTTTACTTATAAATCAACCACACTTCTTTATCGAAGGGATGCATTTCGTTCAAAGCCGGGGAAAACCTCAACAGCATTTAAAGATAATGCGTTTCTCTAGGACACTCTTGAATATACAACTCACTCGATGAGGGTTTGAAATAACTTAGCCCTTCAATATAAGCAATTGATTCGGTCCATCGTAATACTGGTAATTTGTATATTGCCAAACAGCGCCAATCAGGTCTTCTAAACCCCAAGGATTACAGGCTTTAAAAAACTTAATCTCCATACGATTCAGCCTGTCAGAAATTGCTGCAAACTGGGGCAAATTCCGGAACATATCCCACATTGATTTCTTTGGTCCAGCCCCAACATTGGCCAAGTGGGTGAAATCCATATCACATCATTCCATGTAAATAAACACTTATTCCTTTACTTAAATTGAAATATATTAAATTACTGTTTTTCAATACTATAAATATTTATATGCCAAGCCATCAACAATGGTTTATCTCTAAACTATTAAACAATGTTAATTTTTTTAACAAATAAATAATCATTGATTATTATTAAATCATTTTGGGAAAATACTGGAAAATAAGGGACAAAAAATATGATGCAACATGCGAAAATCTGCATGACTAATTTTACGCGTTCCTCAAACGTAATATCTGGTAATTCTTTATATTTTTCATTTTCTATAAGCATCCGCTTCATCTGACACTTCAGCCCATAGGGGCTAAAAACCAATTATGCAAAAAGCTTGAAAAAGATTTTAGGAATTGATTAGTTTCGGGAAGTAAAAGAGAAAATGTATGATCACCATATTCCCAACCAATTTATCTGATCTACAAAAAGTAAGAGAAATTGCCCTAAAGACCTGGCCACAGACTTTTGCCAATATACTTACGCCTGGGCAGATCGATTATATGTTGAACTGGATGTATCAGATCAAAGCTCTGGAGGAACAGGTTCTCGAAAAAGGACATGTATTTTTAATTGCTAATGAGGGGGAAAAAAGCCTTGGTTTTTGCGCTTATGAACTCCATGCTAAAAGTCTTTACAAAACCAAAATCCACAAAATATATATCCTTCCCGAGGCTCAAGGGAAAGGTATTGGCAAAAAGCTGATTCAAGAAGTTGTCAAAATTGCCAAGAGAAATGGGGATACCCACTTGTTTCTGAACGTGAACAAATACAATAGAGCTGCTATTGACTTCTATTTAAGATTAGGGTTCTATGAAGATTTCCATGAAGTCATTGATATTGGCAATGGTTTTGTAATGGACGATGTGGTGATGGAATTGAAAATTGCCTAGTCTTGTTTCAATGGAAAATAGGCTTTACCCTTCTCCTGAGAAAAAATACAAATCGTCGATAAGAGGCAATTACCTGACAATTGGTATCACTACCCAAGTCCCAAAAGTCTAAAAGAGCTCGCAGAGCCATTCTATCAAAACTTGGAAATCCTAGGCATCAAGGTACCGAGTTCCATTGTACACGAGCAATACAACCTGATTTTAAATCCTCAAAGTGCTTATTTTAAAGAGGTTAGAATCATTTCAAAGGATCCTTTTATTTTTGATCTCCGTCTTTTTCGATCGGTTTGAACCGAAATTTCAGATATTTTATTTTCTCCCCTTTTTCACTGAAGAGTCTTTCGTATTTTGTTTGGATGCCAAGATGCTCATCTTTCCAAGGAGAGGCATAAAAATCATATGTGTGTAGCACGATTTTGCAGTCTTCTCTTTGTTTCACCAAATCTAAAGTATAATCAAAAAGACCAGTATTATCTGTTTTGAAATGCACAATCCCATCCTTTTTAATCAATGGTTTATACATCTCCAAAAACCTGGGGGAGGTCAACCTTCTTTTCTCATCCCCATCTCTTGGAAAGGGATCAGGAAAAGTAATCCAAAGTTCTGAAATTTCTCCCTCCTCAAAAAATCTATCCAAAATTTGGATCTGAGTTCTTAAAAATGCGACATTATGCAATTGCTCGGCTATAGCTATGGTACTCCCTTTCCAAATACGGGCTCCTTTGATATCAACTCCAATAAAATTCTTTTCAGGAAATTGACGCGCTAATCCAACAGTAAATTCACCCCTTCCACAGGCTAATTCAACCACTATAGGATGCTCATTTTTAAATTGAAGCTTGTTCCATTGTCCTTTGATCTTATCAAAAATCTCTTTTCCATCTTGGACAACATTGCTGTTCTCTTGGTTTTCTTTGAACCTTTGCAGTTTATTTCTGCCCATAACTATAAACCTTTAATTTCAGCGACAACAAAAGTACTGCCCCCGATGAAAATAAAATCGTCCTTCTTCGATTTTTCCTTTGCCCAACTGATTGCTTCATTCACATCCTTGACCATTATACCTTCCAAGTCAAACTCACCCGCCTTTTCCAATAGGTCCTGAGCTGGCATGGCTCTTGGGATACTGGCTTGACAAAAAATGTAAAGTGCATCCTTTGGAAATATTCTCAATATTTCTGTTATCTCCTTATCTCTGACCATTCCTATAATCATATATAATTGATTATAAGTATATTGACTAATTTGATCAATAATTTCCTTTATACCATCTTTGTTATGTCCTGTATCACAGATTATCCATGGTTCCCTATCTAACACCTGCCACCTACCTTTTAACCCTGTATTGCTTATGACATTTTCCAGTCCGGTAAATACCTGCTTTTCGGTAATTTTAAAATTCAATTCCTGAAGAACAGCTATGGTTTTGAGAATGGCAGGTAGGTTTTTTTGTTGGTAATTACCCATTAAATCCAATTTGATTTCAAAATTCCCTTTTTCTGATTGGATAAAAAAATGTCTTTTATTCTCAGAAGTCTCCCCTTTGTCTGTTACCTGAAAACTTTCTTCTGCAAATAATAATGGGGCTTGATTCATCCCTGCAATTTCTTCATAAACAGCTGTTGTCTCCTGCTGTCTATGGCCAATCACTACCGGCACATGTTTTTTGATAATTCCGGCCTTTTCTCTGGCAATTTTCTCCAAAGTATCTCCCAGAAACTCCATATGATCGTAACCGATATTCGTGATCACAGATACTTCCGGTTGGATGATATTGGTGCTGTCCAAACGGCCTCCCATACCAACTTCAACCACAGCAATGTCAATATTTTGTTTGGCAAAATACCAAAAGGCCATGCCAACGGTCATTTCAAAAAAGCTAGGCTTTAAAGCATTTAGAAAACTTTGATTTTCAGCTACAAAATCAATCACCTCCTGCTCAGGTATTTCCTTCCCATTGATTTTGACCCGCTCCGTAAAAGACTTCAGATGCGGGGAAGTATACAAACCCACTTTGTAACCCGCTTCCATCAAAACAGAGCAAATGGCATGGGATGTACTCCCTTTACCATTGGTTCCTGCAACATGTATGCTCTTAAATTGCCTTTGGGGTTGACCAAGATGATCGCATAATGCAATAGTATTGCCCAGATCTTTTTTAAAAGCGGATGCACCCACCCTTTGAAACATGGGCAAAGCATTGAACAGATAGTCCAATGTTTCCTGGTAATTCATGGGCCTAGTCTACTTTGATAATGAAAGTGATTTTTCCTTTGGAGTAATCTGCTGTAGCAGCTCCAGCCTGACGTCTAAAATTAATTTGACTGACTACAGTCCTGTAATAGGCCAAAACCTCATTGGAAACGGTGTATTTATCAGGTATTGCCTGAACAATCTTTCCAGTATCATCCACGGTAATATTAAAAATTATCATTCCATTTCTTGTAGATACATTATCTTGGATATTCGGTCTGGATGCAAAATCCCATCCGGCAAGTTCAAGGTTATATCCTGAAGAAGGGCCTGGAACCCCAGTTCCTGAACCCGAACCCATCAATGCTCTGCCATCGACTGTACCTGTAGGTTTTCCCTCATCTCCTTTCTGATCAGAAGATCCTTGTGCAGATCCTTGTGCCTGTTGACTTCCAGTCCCAGTAGTACCACCAGCTCCAAAAATGGCCCTTTGATCTACCTTGGGTTTCTCTTCTGCTTGTGTGGTGGTTTTTTCGGCTTCTGCTTTAGAAGGTTGGGTTACTGTTGCGGATTCCTTTTTGGTTGGACTTGGTTCTTTGACTGCTGGTGTAGGCTTTTCACTGGCCTTCAAAGTACTTGGTATTTTTGATTGTGATTCATATGTGCTTTGTGCAGGAGTAGTTTTAGGTTTGGCCACTTCTGTTACAGGTTGTGTTACAGGTACCATTGCCTCAGTGGGTTTTGGAGCCTGTTGTCCTGGAGCCGGAGCTTCCGTTACATTGGTCTGCACATCAGACGGAGGCGCGGTGGTTTGATTATTCCCGCTTCCTACCTCTGTAAAACCCAAGTTCAATTCCATGCCATATTTGGGCAAAGGAGGTACCTGCTCTCTCCAGACTACAATAAAAAAAATAGCCAACAACACCAAAATATTTACTATGATGGTAATGATTAAAGCTTTCCTTTTGTTTTCAGCTTCTTGACTATCTATCTCCCAGAGTTGCATAATTATTTATAAGGTTTGGTGGCGATCGAAACATTTGCCTCTAAACCAGCGGCTATCCCGCCTATTTCTACCAGAAACTCTACCGGTACCTCTTTATCTATGTGCAGCACAACCTGACCCTTTTGATTCTGAAGCAGGCTCGCCAACTCAGATTTGATCTGTTCTCTAGACACTACCCTATCATTAACGGAAAACTTCAGGTCTTTGGTTACCGTAACCGTAATTTCCTGCATGACGATGTCAGAAGTTTCGCTGGATGGTAGGTTTACCGGTAAACCTGAAGGTGTAATAAATGAGGAAGTCAACATGAAGAATATCAATAACAGAAATATGATATCTGTCATTGAGGACATGCTGAACGCTGCATCAACTTTATGTTTTGATTGTAAGCCCATATTATTTGTCCTGCAATAAATCAATGAACTCCACAGAGGTATATTCCATGCTGTGGATCAGTTTGGATACTTGGGAAACAAGGTAATTGTAGCCCAAGTAAGCAATAATCCCTACCACCAATCCAGTAGCCGTGGTAATCATGGCTTCATATATACCCGTAGAAAGCAATTTGGGTGATACCATCCCCTCTTCTTGGGCTACACCGATGAAAGCACGAATCATACCTGCCACCGTTCCTAGAAAGCCTATCATTGGAGCAGCACCGGAAACAGTAGCCAAAATACCTAGGTTCTTTTCTAATTTATAAATCTCGATTTTACCTACATTTTCTATTGATACCTCAATATTTTTCAACGGGCTGCCAATTCTTTCCAGGCCTTTAGAGATCATATTGGCTACAGGAGTGTTGTCGCCTTGACAAAGCATCTTTGCCTGATCTATCTTTCCCCCTTGAACCAAGATCTTAATTTGATCCATAAGGTGTTTGGGTGATTTCGACGCCTTTCTCAAAGTGATCACTTTCTCAACGAAGATGAAAATGGCAAGAACAAATAAGATATATAAGGGAATCATCATGTACCCCCCTTTGATCATCAGGTCCAATAACCCAATGCTATCTCTTCCGGGTTCCATTACCGATAGCGTGTCAGCCATCATTTGGCCTTCCGTACTGATTTGTGTTAGAATCATATTTAATATTTCAATATCCAGATTGACGATCCAAAATCTGCTTTTAAACCTTCCAAAGCCTGAGTAGCATCAGATAAAGCAGGGTATTTCCCTATTGCTAGGCGGTAATTGGTTGTTTCTCCATAGGGGTATATCAACCATAAATTTATTTTTTTATCCTTTAACTCATTTACCTGATCCATTGCCACTGCTTCTGAGGAGGTACTGGAAACGATAATATAATATTGTGGAGGTGAGGAACTTTCCCTTACTTGAAAAAGGTTACCTCCGCTAGCAGGAATTGCTTCAGGTTCCTGTACAACTGCTTGGACAGTCTCCTCTACAATTTCTGCAGCTTCCTCTTCCTCAATCTCTGAACTTTCCAATTCCTCAGTTAGCTGAGAATCAGTTCCGTCCTCCTCCTGCTTTCCTTCAACTTCCACATCATCCATCATTTCCATATTCTCCGCGGTAGATTGGCCCTCTAATTCAGGATCCGGTAAAAAATACAGGAAATATGCCATGGCAGCCAAGATGATCAAAATCAACATCACCAATGAAAATTGAAGTGGCAACTGGGATCTTTTTTTCTTAGCAGAAATGGTATGACTGGTAATCTGCTTCTCTATTGTAGCAGGTTCTTCAATTTCATTTTTTTTGACCATTTCTTCATTTTTAACTTCTTCTTTTTGAGGATCTTGATCCTTAATGGTCTTCAATGGCGTTACTTTTACAAAAGGAAAACCATAGTCATTTTCATTCTGTCCAGATAACTTATCTTTTTTTTCTTCCGCCATAACAATTTATCGCTAATTGATCACGAAACTATAAGATTTAAAGCAAATGACAAACCAATTATTTGTCCTGTTTTGCTACATGCTCATAAAGTTTCTTAAAATTTGAAAGTTATTCCCGCTATTCCCTGTATTCCTCTTACTGGGTAGTTGAGAAAACGTTGATTTCTTCTGTTTAATAAATTATTCCCCACTACAAATGCTGATACTCTATCATTGATCCGGTAATCAGCTTTGAGCTGAAGATCCATAATTACCGGTAATTGTGACAGATTGACTTCCTCCGGACCAAAATTCACCAAACCTTGTATACCTCCCATGAGATTAACATTGAACTGTATCAATAGTTCTTCTAATGGTGTGAAATTATTGTTCAAAGACAATTCCCACTCAGGCCTCAAAAATGCTGCTTCCAGTTGATTAGTATTGTAAAAGTAATAATTTGCAGAAGCAATCAATCGGTACATGTTGTCCATATGCCAAGCAAACTTTGCTGTATAATTGATCAGGCGGGTATCGTCATCATAAACAAGGTTAAATCTAAGAGAATCCGATGGGTTATTGATAAAGAAGTGCATATTGCTGAATCGACCCACCTCTGCCCCAAATTCATAAGTCATTTCATCATTTAACACCCCTTTTATCCCTCCCTTGGCTTTAAAGTTTTGAATGGTATTCAATAGTCTTTCACTGGGTCCCAGAAAAGGGTTTTCATTAACAAAATCCAGATATGTTTTACGTATTACATCACCTTCAAAACCTACATAAATCCCAAATTCATCCGCAAACATGTAATGGGCATTGATTTTTGGAAATACATGAAAATCTGCTTTTTTATTTATGGTCAAGTCATTTTCAAAAATGATATTGGCCCCAGCTGTCACACTAATACCGGATTTTCTATATTGAACAAAGGGATTCACTTTAAAATAATTCCGATTGATATCTGTATAGAGTTCATCCTGTGGACTTGTCAGGGAAAGGTCCAAATGAATGCCTGTACTTAAATCATCATCAAACCAAAAATCACCATAGGCTTTGGCTCCGATTTCAGTTTCCCTAGCCAAATATCTGTCGTTAAAAGCCCTAATGAAAAATCCTGCATCATAGTTAAAACTTTCCATTTTTTCCAGATTCTGAATACCAGCACGGAGACGGAAAGTATTTAATGTATTTTGATTGGGAATAAAATCAGCGAGCAACTCATTTTCTGGGTCATAACCATAGAAATTAAGGTGATGCCTATCATAATCAAGGCCACCATAAACCTGAAAAAAGTCTTTAAACATGGTACCGTCAAGATTTACTTTGGTGAAGTTTTCACCAGAGTTACTGCCATCTATTGGCCCTGTATAAAAGCCTTCATGCATGACTTTTACTCCAAAGTCATAATCTTCCTCTTCGGTAAAATTGTACCTTGCCTCAAAAAGAGGGGAAGCATAATTACCGTAACCCAGTCTCAAAAATCCAGGAAAAACTTCCTCTTGGCTCCTTGGCCACTGTTTTGGAGCCGCTTCTGGCCTGATAACTTCCGGGGCCAAAGAAAGAAAATAAGGCTGAACGGTATAATTAAAACTTGCGGAGGATTTGGGTGTAGGCAAAACAGGTAACCTTTCAAATCGCCTTGGCTTTTGGGGCAAGGTAAGTACCCGATCCTTTCTAATGATAAATTCCTGATCTCTTACCTCTCCCGCTTGCTGTGCGGACAGGATAAAAGGAAATCCAGAGAACATGAGCGCCAGGAAAAGCTTAAATAGGAATTGCTGATGCTTTACAATTTTAAACATATCCCTGAATATTAATTAATTGTTGATAATTTATCCTGTGCCATTTTTTTGATTTCGGGGTTGGTAGCACGCTCCACAATGGATTCTAGTGTAGCTTTTGCCTGGAAATCCTCACCAAGTCTCAGGTAATTTTCTGCCAAGAGAATGAAGCAGCGCCCGTACCAATAATCATAACTACTGTAAGGACCTGAAAAATCAAAAATCACTTCATTACTCTGTGTATAATTTTCCTGTCGATGATACGATTCTGCCAACAAGAATAGCCCTTCCGCACCATGAACTGTTTTGTATGTATTGATCAGGTCTCTCAATGTATCCTCTGCAATATTGACTCTGTTTGACTTCAAATAGGCTTTTGCTTTGGTCAACATTGCTTCCGGAATGGCATCACCTGTTACACTGCCCAAAGCAATTACCCTATCCGCATAAAAGATAGCCGAGTCAAATGCTGTAGTCTGATAATGTGCTTGCATCAATCCGTTCAAACTTTCAAATTCCTCAATTTGATTCCTGGCGTTTTTGGCAGACTCTCTAAGAAAAGGCAGCGCCTTTTCATAGTTTTTATTATCCAGTTCAATGGCAGCAATGCGTTGCACTGCCCTTGATCTTTGTCCTGAATCCCTTTCTCTATCAATTTGATAAAAGAAATTCAATGCCTGATCGGTTCTTCCTGCCCGGTAATGAGATTCCCCGATAAAAAAAACTGCTTCTGCCCTATTGGCTGCCTGCGGATAATTGCGCAAATAATCTTCAAAAGAACGGATGGCCTGATCCCAACTATTGGAAAAATACAGGGATTTAGCTGATTCAAATTCCAGGTTCTGTAAACTCCTGTTGTCCGGATTGGCCGATCGGTACCTCGAAGCATATTGAGAAAACTCCGCTGACCTTCCCTCTAAGGAAAGGGCTTCCTGTAATCCAACCAAAGCAGATTGTGAATTGACAAAATTGGGGTGGTTTTCTAGAATCTTTTTATAATCATCTATGGTGGCGTTATAATTCTGCTGGGAAAAATTAGCCACGGCCCTGCCTTCTAACGCAAAAGGGATGAAGGGGCTGTTAGGCCTGGTATTAATCAAACGTGTGAAACCTTCCCTTGCCTCTGCATATCGCATTTCTTCCATATTGATTTGTGCTTTTTGAAATATCCCATCCTCCAAATACAAACTGGAAGGATGGTTATTGATCAGCAGATTTAATTGGCCTATTGCCTCGTTATTCCTGTTTTGAAAATTGTAGACTACCCCACTTCTAAACAAGGCATAATCGATGAACTCATTGTTTTCACTAATTGCTTTTTGGAAAGTGTTCTGTGCTTCAGGGAATTTTTTCTGGACATAATAGGTGTCCCCGAGACGGATCAATGCTTCATCATAATTCCCCCTATCCTGGCTGCCCCGTCTGCTGTTTACATAATTATTGAATTGCACTTCTGCTTTGGGGTATTGCTCGGTATTGAAATAAGCATAGCCTAGACCGTAATACGATTTGACCAAAAAGGGATGATTGTTCCTTGGCCTTTGGCTTTGTAAATTTTCATATACCCTGATGGCCTGCACTAAATCTCCCTTTGCCGCAAAATTCTCCCCTTTCCAAAACAAGGCTTCCAGCACTAAGTCCCTGTCCACGGCAGTAGCTATAGATTTATCAAAATAAGCAGGCGCCAGGTCATACTTCTTGTCTCTGTAATATACAATACCCTGGTAAAAAGTGATTTTTTGATAAGCTTCTTTTATCCTTTGGGATTTACTTGGCATTTTCTCAATCAACTCAATGGCCCTAAGGTAGTTACTTGTGTTGATCAAAGCATCTGCCAACAAACCCTCTGCTTCTTTTACATACCTTCCGCCCGGATAATTGTTCAAATAACTGTCCAATGCACTTACCGCATCCTGAAAACTTCCCCTTTCAAGATTGACCTTGGCATAATTGATCAGCGCGTCTTCCTTAATTAAAGGATTCGCATCCCCCTTTGAGGCAGCGTTGAAGCTGTTGGAAGCAAATTGAGGGTTATTTAATTTAAGATAAGCATGCCCTAGGTAATAGCTGGATACCTGACCGATTTCATCATTATCAACTGCAGTTACCTTAAAGTAATCTGTAGCTCTTTGGAAATTTTGAATTTCAAATTGCGCTATACCAGCCTTGTATATCTGGGAACGGCTCAAATCTCCCCTTCTGGCATTCACAAAAGCATCATAGTTAACTGCTGCCTTGGGAAAATCCCTGTTTTCAAAAAAGGCTTCAGCAAGATAAAGGTGTATTTCCTCCCTTCTGTCAAGGTTTCTTCTATTGGCAAGGACAGGCTCGGCATAATTGATAAGCTCATTGTACAAACCTTGTTTATAGTAAGCTCCAGCTAGCATGTAAGGCACTTTATTGGCATAAAAAGAAGACTTATCTGCCTCTTTAAAATCTACGATTGCCTGAGAAAAATTACCTTGCTCAAGGGCTATAAAGCCAGCATAGTAATGGGCGTCTGCTTTATACTCATTAGGCTGTAATTTGACAGCATTGAAATAACGGATTGCATTGGTATTATCCTTCAGCTGGAAGAAGGAATAACCAATTTTAAAATTAACTTCGGAACCCTGTTCAAAATCTACCCGCTGCAGATTTACTTTTTGAAAAGCAGGAATAGCTTCCCGGTAATTTCTTTTATCAAAAAAGAAATTACCCAGTGAATGGGCCGCCTTGTTTGTAGTAGGATGGTCAGGATGCTTTCTAATAAAATAATAAACGAGATCAGAGGCTCCAGGATCTTCAATTTTTAATGCGGACAGGGCTTGATACAACTGGGCGATAACCATGGGTTCAGAATCAGCTTCAATGTTCCTGAATTTTTCAAACCCATATTTTGATGCCCCAAAATTTTGTTTTTGATAAAGTTCAAAATTATCATCGAGTTCTTTGAAATTCCCACTCTGGTAGAGGCTGGATTGTCCGCAAACTGACATGCTCATGCCGCAAAGCAAAAGCAGATAAAGGCTTTTTTTCATAGTTAAAAGCAACAATTTAATGCATGATCTTGAATATCATTTCCCGGAGAATTTCCGCATCACTTCTTCCTCCTGCATCCACCCCTTTGGAATACAAATCAGCTTCATGAATATATGCAAAACAATCAATAACCTTGCCTATTTGATAGTTTTTTGCAGCCGTCTTATATTCTTTTAAAAAAAAGGGATTGACACCTATTATTTTGACCAATTCGGCATCAGCTATGCCTTTGTTGGCATGGACCAGGGCAATCTTTGCGAAATAATTGTATATCAAGCTGATTATAGGCATCAAGGGGTGGTTTTTGGGATTTTGGGAAAAATATTGAATGATTTTATTGGCTTTAAAAACGTCCCGATAACCTATTGCATTGGTCAGTTCAAAAGTATTATAATCTTTATTGATACCCACATATTTTTGTACCAGATCTTTTGTGACAGTTACCTGCTCCGAAAAATTAATGAAAATTTTAGCCGTTTCATTGGCAATTACTTCAAGATTATTACCAATACTTTCAGCAAGAAATGCAGCAGTTTGGGGATTGATTATATGACCTTGGGATTTCACATAAGCTTCAATCCAAGCAGGTAATTGGTAATCTTTTAATTTTTCAGAATTGACCAATACAGCCTTTTTGTCCAATTCCTTGGATAGGGGCTTTCTACCGTCCAACTTCTTGTACTTATATGCAAAAACCAATATGGTACTGGGCAGTGGATTTTGAAGGTAATTCATTAACATGCTGTCAACCTCTTCTTTTCCAAGATTGGGTATATTTTGGGCTTCTTTAACTATCACCACCTGCCTATCTGCCATCATTGGAAACCTTCTTGCATTGCCTAAAATTGTATTTATTGGGGCTTCTTTCCCGTACATTACAACCTGATTGAAACCTTTCTCATGTTCAGCAATGGCATTTTTCTCTATAAAATCACTGATCCTATCGATAAAATAAGGTTCTTCTCCCTGCAAAAAATAAACAGGAGCATATTTTCCTGACTTCAAATCCCTAAGTACTTCTTCTGCTTTGCTGGCCATATTGATGATTTGACTTCAAAGATATAAAGAATTCAAAACTGGAAAAGGAACAAGTATTTTCTGTAGCATTAATTTTTAAACTTTATGATTGATTATTTTGTATAATAATTAGAACTAAATTGAATAATGTGAAAGAATTTGATTTATCAGTCAGCTACTTTAAGGAAGGTAAATTTGAGCTGGCATTGGAAAAAATAGAAAGTTGCATCAAGGCTGATGCGGCAAATTTGGAGTATGTTTTTTTTAGGGCACGTGTCAACAGCAGGTTGGGGAGTTTTGAAAAAGCTCTGGAAGATTTTGACAGATTGATCGGTTTTGAGCCTTTTAATCCCACATATATTACAGACAGGGCAGTAGTGCTGCATCTGCTGAAAAGGAATCAGGAGGCCATGGAGGAATTTGACCGGGCCCTGAACCTTGATCCCTCTAATCCCTATAGGTATTCCAGCAGGGCTTATTTTAAGGACCGAATTGGAGATTTTAAGGGAGCAATTGAAGATTACAACAAAGCCATAGATTTAGACCCTGAAGACGCAGTGGCACATAATAACAGAGGCCTCATTGAGGAAAAACTTGGATACATTGAAAAATCCAAAAAAAGCTTTAATAAAGCCGATGAACTTGTAGGCTACAATCCTTCCAAAACAAACGCAGATGAAATTGAACAGGGTTCAAAAAACAGTTTGCCACCAATTGGAAGCATTTCCAAACAGAATGAAAATGCTAACATTGGAGAAAATCAACTCAGTTTTTCCAAATATTTAGGGACTTTGAAAAACGTGTTTACTGACAGGGAAACGCAAAAGGAGTTTTTGCAATTTATCAAGTCCGGGTTCAAAAGAAGCGCTGATTAAGCCCTTTTCAATATCAGCAATGGTTTATTGATAAAATAAGACATCTTTCTTGACAAGTTTTTTGTAAATATTTGCTCAAACCAAGTTTTCTTTTTGCTTAGCATTACCAAAAGATCTCCCTTGGCTGTAATGAGGTAGTTTTCCAATCCAAGACCAGGCTCATCCCTGTAGGATTTAAGCACATAATTTACTTTTTGGTATTTAATAAACGGCTCCATTTCCTGCACCATGGTCAAGTGCAAACCTTTATCTATAGCTCTTTCTTTGGAGCTGACATGCACAATGTCAATTTCACTGTCAAAAAACCGGGCCATTTCCACAACTTTTTGGATGGCTATTTTATCCTCTTCCATATAGTCCGTGGCATAAACCAGTTTACGGGGTGGTTTGAAGAATACTCTTTTAGGTATGATCAGTACGTCTATTTCTGATTTTTCCACTACCTTACTGCTTCTGGTACCAACATAATTTTGCTTAAACTCGTTGATTCCCTCTGTACCCATTACAATCAGATCAGCCTGCATTTCCTCAGCAAAAGATAAAATGGTACTGACTGTTTTTCCTTCTTTGACGAGTCCTCTACAGGATTGTAAACCTTTGGATAGGGATTCTTCAACCACGGTATTCACTAAATTATCGAGCTTTTTCTGAATAAAAGCATATTGATCACTTACAGAAGGTTCTCCAACTACCAGTTTCTGATAATCTTCTTTATCAGGCACATGGAACAAAATGAGATCTGCACGGTATTTTTCCCCTAATTTTGCTGCATATTCAATGGCATTCAGGGAACATTCAGAAAAATCTGTTGGGCAAAGAATTTTAAAATGATTGGCCATAATATTTGGGTTTAATAGCCTTTGGCTTTATCAATCTGATTCAGTAAAGGCCTTTTATTTAACATGCGGTTATAATTCTCGATTATTTGGGGGGCTGCAGCATCTGGATTGGTCACACTGGCTATATGGGGCGTTATATCAATCTCTTCCCTTTCCCAAAATATGTGACCTTCCGGCAAAGGTTCGTTTCGAAAAACATCCAGTAAAGCTCCTGAGATGTATCCATCCTCTATTGCAGGAATAAGGTCTTCCTCAACTAAATGACTACCTCTGGCAACATTGATAAGATAAGTTCCCTTATTGCATTTCCTGAACAATTCCTTGTTTAAAACACCTTCTGTGTCCGGGGTTAAGGGCAACATGCAAACGAGTACATTGATTTGGGAAAGAAACTCATCCAATTTACTTTTTTCGTAATATGGATAAGTGGTGTCTACTTTAGGTGCAAATCCCAAACCTACAACCTCGATCCCTAGATATTGGAGTTTTTTGATTACATCCCCTCCCAGTTCCCCTACGCCCATAATACCCACAACTATAGGGATTTCAGGATATGACATATCCCAAATTTTCAGTTTTTGATCCCTTTTATACCTGTCTGTTTGCCTGTGGTAATTGAGAATCCCCATCAACACATAATTGGTCATGGAAAAAGTCAATTTCTTATCCACTATTCTGGTAATAGGAAGGTGATCAGGAATACTATCATCAGATAAAATATGGTCTACTCCAGCACCCATGGAACATATCAATTCAAGGTTCGGGAACTTATCCAGGATACCTTTGGGATGTTGCCACAACATGACTGCTTTAACCCTTTCCGTATCTTTTAAATCAGGAAAAACCTGTACCTCAATATTGTTGTCTATTTTTTTTATATTTTCGACCCAAATAGAGGCGTCTCTACCCGGTGAAATAATAGCAATTCCCATTTTTATTGCTTTGTTATGAATCTATGGCTCAAAATTTGTCTACAAAATTCAAGTAACATTATTTTATTTTGCCTACCTAACAAAATTATAGGAATACTTCAAAATTCAAAAAATACATAACAAATAACATTAAAATAATAACCAAATTCAATGATGAAGAACAAAGCCAAAATAATCATCCCATTTGTATTGCTTTTTGTAGTTTCAATGGTTGAGGCCCAACAGATCCAAATGCCTCAGGCAAGTCCTGCTGCCCAGATCAGTCAAAAAGTAGGATTGACAGATGTCAGTGTAGAATACAGCAGGCCCAGTATGAAAGGAAGGAAAATTTTTGGAGAACTTGTTCCATTTGGACAGGTCTGGAGAACAGGTGCCAATGCGGCAACATTATTGACCTTTTCTACTCCTGTTATCATTGAAGGTAATGAATTGCCGGCAGGAACATATGCATTGTATTCCATTCCAGATAAAAATCTCTGGACCTTCATTATATCCTCCAATACCAAATTATGGGGAGCAGTTGGCTATGATCAAGCAGATGATGTTATGCGATTTATGGTCAAACCAGGAAAAACTGGTCAACGCTATGAAACCATGGAGATCAACTTTGTAGATATGACAGATACAGGTGCTTCTTTGGCCATTAAATGGGAAAATACACGCGTAAAGTTCCGCATTGAAACAGAAGTAGATGAAATTGTCATGGGACAGATTAAAGAACTCGTGATTGATCAAGAACCACAAAACCCAGGATTGTATTACCAAGCAGCCAATTATTACTTTACCAATAACAAGGATATGGATTTGGCTTACGATTGGATAACAAAGTCTGTGGATGATGATCCTAAATACTGGACCATGCATTTAAAGGCCAAGATTGAGCTTGCTCTTGGCAAAAAGAAAGAAGCTAAAGAGTCCGCACAAAAATCAATGGATATGGCAAGAGAAGCCAAAAATCCAGATTATGTGGGATTGAACGAAAGATTGATCAGATCCATCAGATAAAATTTGTGAAATTATAATGTCAAACCTAATTAGGGTTTGATAGCCGTTCAATCGATTTCATTCCTTAAGTGCCAAAAATCACAAAAGTATTTTGTACAATAAAAGAGATTAATCTTTAATAAATATTTAATTTTGGGATGAAATAACCAAAATATCAACAACCGTAATGTCTAATAATAAAAAATTTATCATTGACTTTGATAGTACATTCACCCAAGTTGAAGCGTTGGATGTACTTGGCGAGATCAGTCTGAAAGAAGATCCAGAAAAAATTGAAAAACTTCAGGCTATTAAAGACATTACCGATATGGGAATGGATGGTTCCCTCAATTTCAGGGAGAGTCTGGAACGTAGGCTGGGTATTTTGGAAGCGACCAAACCTCAGATAAGCGAATTGGTCGAGGCCTTAAAACCAAAGGTTTCAAAATCCTTCAAAAGGAACAAGGAATTTTTGGAGGAGCATGCCGAAAATATCATCATTATTTCTAATGGTTTCAGAGATTTTATCACGCCTATTGTTGCCGATTACGGTATAAAGGCAGAGAATGTTTTTGCCAATGAATTCATTTATGACGAAAAGGGCAAGATCACTGACTTCAATAGAGAAAATGTATTGTCTAAAAACGGCGGCAAGTCTGAAACCATCAAAAACTTGAATCTCGAGGGAGATATTTACGTCATCGGTGATGGTTATACCGATTACGAAATCAAAGCAGCTGGTCTTGCAAATAAGTTCTATGCCTTTACCGAAAATGTAGAACGCGCCAAAGTGACTTCAAAGGCTGACCATATTGCGCCAAGTCTTGATGAAATACTCTACGTCAACAAAATGAATAAAAAATTCTCCTACCCAAAAAGCAGGATTAATGTTCTGCTATTGGAAAATATCCACCCTATCGGTGTTGAACTAATGCGCCAAGAGGGCTATAATGTGGAAGAGATCTCCTCAGCCCTATCTGAAGAAGAATTGGCAGAAAAAATTAAAAATGTCAGTATCCTTGGCATAAGATCAAAAACAAATGTGACCAAAAAGGTTTTGGAAAATGCCAACAGACTGATATCCATTGGGGCTTTCTGTATCGGAACCAACCAAATTGATCTGGAAACCTGTACCAAAAAAGGGATTGCAGTATTCAATGCACCATTTAGCAATACCCGATCAGTGGTAGAAATGGCCATAGCCGAAATTATCTTCCTGATGAGAAATTTTCATGACAAATCCCTTTCCATGCATCAGGGTAAATGGGATAAATCGGCAACAGGAAGTTATGAAATAAGGGGTAAAAAATTAGGAATAATAGGCTACGGAAATATTGGCGCACAGTTATCAGTTTTGGCTGAAAACATGGGAATGGACGTATATTATTACGATGTCATTGAAAAGTTGGCCTTGGGCAACGCGACCAAAATGGATTCTTTAGATGAGCTTTTACTCACTTGTGATGTTATTAGTTTACACGTAGATGGAAGAAAAGAGAATAAAAATCTGATAAACGAGAAAAAGATTGCCCTTATGAAAAAAGGGGCTCTACTGCTTAATCTTAGCCGAGGTCATGTAGTGGACATTAAAGCATTGAAGCAGGCACTGGACAGTGGACATCTTGCAGGAACTGCTGTTGATGTATTTCCTGAAGAGCCAAAAAACAACAGCGAACCATTTGTTTCTGAGATTATAGGTACTAAAAACACCATTCTTACCCCCCATATTGGCGGTTCCACTTCTGAAGCCCAGGTCAATATTGCCAAATTTGTCCCCGGCAAAATCATGGAATACATCAATACAGGGAATACATACAACTCTGTGAATTTCCCTAATATCCAATTGCCATTCTTAAAAGATGCCCATAGGCTTATCCACATCCACCAAAATGAACCGGGGATTATGGCTAAAATCAACCAATGCCTAGCCAAGCATGAAATCAATATTGTGGGACAATACCTGAAGACCAATGAAGACATAGGCTATGTGATTACCGATATAGACAAAGCTTATTCTCCTGAAGTGATTGATGCCATGAAAGAAATTCCAGGTACGATCAGGTTCAGGGTTTTATATTAATCCCATCAACCCCATAAAGCAGTGAGGAATCACTGCTTTTTTTATTTATTGGCCATCCATCCAAAAATGGTTTTATTTTTTCTGAAGAATTTTTAATATCGATAAAAAGTAAGCATCTGATGGGCTTAGGAACTAAAATAATTCTGATTATCATTCTTCTGCATTTAATAGTAGGCTTTGGTTTTATCATTAAATTGACGCTTCCTAAAAAAGAAAATAGGGACAAAGAAAACCAATAATAAACTAATTCCATAGAAGTCCATTTGACTCAAAATACCTTGAAAATTTATCTTTTATCCTGTTCCCCCATTTTCTGCGCCAAAGCAGATCCTGCCATCAACTGAAGGGCATGGTATACCATTAATGGCAATAAAATAATGCCAAAAACAACAGGATCAGGAAACATTACCCTACCCATCACTGCTCCCTGAACCAAAGATTTCTTGCTGCCACAGAACATCACCGTTATGGTATCTTCCCTCGAGAATCTCAGTCCTTGAGAAATTCCATACATTAAAGCCAACATCATAAAGAAAAAGCCTAACATCAGCACAGCCAAAACCAGCATTTTTACTGTACTGTGGCCTGCAAACATATCTTCTGCAAAGGATTCAGCAAAGGCAGTAAAAACAATCAATAAAATCACTGCTTGATCAAAATTTTTGAGGGTAAGCTGATTTTTATTGACAAAGCCGATCAGTCGGTGATGAAGCAATAACCCAAGAGTCACTGGTAGTAGTATTTGGAAACTGAGCCTGATAACTGTGGTAGTTAAATCAAAGGCTACTGCAGCTTCGGGCAACATAAAATCCATCCAGATTGGCGTAATAAATATCCCTACAATACTGGAAATACTGGCATTAAAAATCGCCGCAGGTAAGTTTCCACCTGCAATAGATACCATCACCACTGATGAAGAAACCGTTGAAGGCAAAGCCGCCAAATAAAATGTTCCTAGCCACAAATAGCTGTCTGCATCCCCGAAAAGCCAATAGAATAATAAAACGACAAGCGGAAATACCAAAAAGGTGGTAGCCTGCACCACCAAATGTAATTTCCAGTTTGAAAGACCTTCTTTCAATTTTTGAGGGCTAAGTTTGACCCCATAGAAAAAAAATATAACAGAAATGCCTATTCCTGTAATAAATTTTAGAGGCAAAGGACTGTCTGCTGTACCCCATGATGGAAAATACTTGGCCAAAAAAATCATACCCACCAAAAGGAAAAAAAAATTGTTTAAACCTACTCTCCTCAGGGTATCTCTGATTTTTGCCATTGCTGATTTTATTTTTTACCGGTAAAATGGGCATGCCTTTTTACATTATCGCAGATAATCGAAGTAGCTATGCCCACATTGAGTGATTCGGCATGTCCAAATCTTGGAATCGTGATTTTTTGGGTAACAAGCTGTGAAACAGACTCACTGATACCCTTGGATTCATTGCCCATTAGAATAACCCCCCCTTCTTCAAATTCAACATCATACAGATTCTTCCCATTCAAAAATGCACCATAGATAAATTTTGCCTTCCTTGATAAATACGCTGACAGATCAGTATAATAGAACTGCACCCTGGTAAAGCTTCCCATGCTGGCATGCAATACTTTAGGGTTATAAAAGTCGGCTGACTCATTGGATAACAATAATTTAGAAATACCATACCAGTCTGCAACCCGGATGATGGTACCCAAATTACCTGGATCTCTGATATCATCCAATGCAATTACCCATTCTGTTGACTTAAGTTCAAATTCTACATTATCTTTGATTTTAGCCACAGCCAGTGCGCTGTCGTTGGATTGGAAAGTCCCGGCACTTTCCAATATTTTTTGACTGACTTCATAAAGTGCTACTCCTGAGGAGGGAATCAGATGGTGATTTTCCAGGGCATATTTCTCGGTGAAAACCAAATGGCTTATTTCAAAATCAGATTGCAATAATTCCGTTACATTTTTTGCACCTTCGACAAAAAATGACTGTTCCTGTTTGCGGAATTTTTTCTGTTGCAAGGATTTAATAAACTTAAGCGTATTTTTGCTTAACATTCGTGTATGATCGAGGTAGTGAACAAGTTCAAATATATAAACTTTCTTTTTCTGCTGATTTTTATTTCTTCCTGTTCTTTGACAAAAGGACTCAAAGAAGGAGAATACCTGCTTTATGACGTCAAAATTGAAGGCAATGATAGGTCTAATAGATCGGAGTTATTGAATTTATCAAGGCAAAGCCCCAATACAAGAATCCCACTTTTAAATACCTCCATGGGAGTGGCCCTTTATAGATTTGGAGAATGGACCTATGACAGCACACGGCATTTATCTAAAAAAGAAAAGCTGCTTGTTGAAAGAAAGGCAATTATAGCCCTAGAAGAAGAAAATGAAGGTTTGGAAAAGAAAGAGCGTAAACGCTTAGAAAAAATAAATAGCAATATCGCTTCATTGGAAAAGAAATTAGAATTTGGCAATTTTTTTATGCGGACTGGGAACCCAAGGGTCATTTTTGACAGCCTTAAAGCTGAAGAAAGTAGCAGACAAATGGCTTATTACCTCATCAATAATGGCTTTTTTGAAGCCAAAACAGAATATAGGGTCAACAAAAAAAGGAGAAGGGCTTGGCTTACTTTTCTCGTTGAAGAAAACGCAGCTTACAGGATTGATACCTTTTACACCCGCTCTGATGATGAAAATATCTATGAAATTTTAAATCGAAGTGTCCGGAATTCCAACATTAAAGCAGGAAATTTTTATAATCAAACTGCAATTACCCAAGAAAGACAAAGAGTTGAAGACGTACTCAAGGAAAATGGTTATTATACCTTTTCAAGGTCCTACATTGAATACAATGTTTATAAAGACACCGTAGAAAAGTCAGTAGAAATTGAGCAGCTGATTAGAAAACCTAGTTTTTCGGATGTACATCAAGTTTACTATTTGGACTCCGTTTATTTTTCTGTAGACCCGCCTTCCGCTGAGTTCATAGATGAAGGTGAAAAAAGTAGGTTTAGAGACATACAGTTTGAATTTTACCAGGACAAATACTCGGAAAAAATAATCGCTTCAAGGATCTTTCTCAACAAAGATGACTTGTACAGCAGAAGAGATGTCATAGAAACACAAAGACAATTGGCCAATCTGGATCTCTTCCGCTTTGTCAATATTGCTTTTGATACTTTAGGCAATAGGCTCCGTCCTCGAATTTACACCCAGCCCAATCAAAAATACCAGGTCACCAACCAATTGGGGGCCAGTATCACGGAGCAGGTACCGGGACCCTTTTTCAGTCATTCCTTACGGAATAGAAATTTGTTTCGAGGTGCCGAAATATTCGAATTCTTCTTCAGGGCTGGGCTTGAAGGAGTGGTTTCTGCTACTGGTGAAGGAGGAGTGTTCCGCAGCCGGGAACTGAATACTTCTGCTTCAATTATTTTTCCACAATTTTTATTCCCTACTGGAAAAAATTCCCTACAAAAACTCGGTAGGTACAACCCAAATACCAGAACATTGATAGGCTATAATTATGTAGATAGGCCTGAATATATCCGTGAAAGTGTTAATGGTGTCATTGGTTACAACTGGAGCACTAGAAATCTAAGGCAACAATATACAATCAATGTTTTGGATGCTAACTTTATCCGCTCCAACCTCAGTAGTGAGTTTCGCGAACTTTTGGAAGGGCTTCAGGCACAGGGCAATAATTTGATCAATTCCTTTCTTCCCTCCTACGTGAGCAGTGTCTCCGGACAAGTGATTATCAACTTTAACCAATATGGTGCCTTTCAAAAGAATAAGGCATCATTGTGGCGCCTATTTCTTGAAAGTGGTGGAACAACTTTGAATTTTGTTGACAGACAGTTTATTGAACAAAGAAACCTCGCTTATTTTCAATTTATCAAATTTCAATCTGATTTTAGAAGGTATATACCAATTTCGAAAAGTCAGACTTTAGCTTATCGGTTGAACCTGGGTTTGGCAAGGCCTTATGGAGTCAGTAATGGTGTTCTTCCCTATGAAAAATATTTCTTTGCTGGGGGTAGCACTGGTATAAGAGCATGGCAACCCCGCCGATTGGGACCTGGATCATTCACACCCCAAACTTTTGAAGATGGTACCTTTGACTATCGTTTCGAACAACCGGGAGATATCCTACTTGAAGGCATGTTTGAACTTCGGTCAAAAATATATGGTTATTTTGATGGTGCTTTTTTTATTGATTTGGGTAATAGCTGGACTTTCCAGGAAGATGCATCAAGACCGGGTGCCAATTTTGAAATTGATCGGTTTTGGAGAGAAATTGCCGTTGGTACCGGACTGGGTTTGAGAATGGATTTTGATTTCCTTGTCCTTCGTTTGGATATGGGCGTTAAAGCCGTCGATCCTGCCAGACCGATTGGAGAGAGATTTATACTTGGACGATTTTTCAACAGTTTCCTGGGTGAAAGGGGACAGACAGTTTTCAATATTGGTATCGGCTATCCTTTCTAAAAAAACGCATATGGACATTCAACAATTCAATGATTCTATCGAAAAAAAAGAAATGCCAAAAGGTTTGTCTCTTCTTCTACAAGCATTATGGCATGATGCCAATGGAGATTGGCAAAAAGCCCATGAACTTGTTGATGGACCAGAAGGTAAGGCTTTTGCAAGAATTCACGCCTATCTCCATCGGAAAGAAGGTGATTTATGGAATGCTGATTATTGGTACAAAAGAGCGGGAGAACCAAGACCTTCAATTAATTTGACTGAAGAATGGGAGATTTTGGTCAGAAGAATGCTCGCATTACCCTAAGAAACTTTCTCAGGTCCGAATCTATCATTCCTGCTATTCAATTTCCCTTAATTCTACTTTAACTGCTTGTGCCAAAGGCGTTATGTTCCCTCCTACCTTTTCCGCAATGTAATAGGTGATTTGGGCTCCAAATAGGAAAATCACCACGGAGTAATATACCCAAACCAATAAAATCGCTAAAGAGCCAGCAGCGCCATAAGTCGAGCCAATATCAGAATTGCCCAAATAGAGGCCTATCAGATATTTTCCCAGTCCAAATAATACCATGGTTATCAAAGCGCCAACCCAGGTATCTCTCCAACGTACTTTGGCATCAGGAAGTATCTTATACATCAGTGCAAAAATCACTACAAAAACTGCCTGGGATATTGCAAAGTGAATAACAGTTGCTGTATCAAAATTAAGATCGACCAAATAGTCTTTCAGGTACTGGTTAACTATTACCAGCACAGCATCCAATACCAAAGAAATCAATAAGATAAAACCAATGGATGCAACCAATGAAAAACTTAAAAGCCGATTGATTATAAACTTGATAATTCCCTTTTCAGGTTTGGGTTTGATATGCCAAATATGGTTAATTGCATTCTGTAAGCTGACAAAAACAGTGGTGGCACTAAAAGCCAAAATCAATACTGCAACAAAATTTGGGATAACTCCTTCATCTTCCAAAGAAAAATTTTTTAGAATTTCTTCCAGAGTGTCCCTTCCTTCAATTCCTGCCAATTCTTCAACTTGTATTAAAAGCTCTGTCTGAACTTCTGATTCCGAGTAAAAAGTAGCTCCAATATTCAAAATAATAATTAATAAAGCAGGAAGACTAAAAATCGTATAAAAAGCAGTCCCCGCTGCCAAACCCATTGATTCTCCAGATGTAAAATCCTTGATGCTGTCTATTAAAATTTGAACTATTGTAAAATTTTTAATTTTTTTAATCATATTCTACTCCGTTTCCCATAGGTCTTTCAGGACATAAGGGCTTTTTACACCTGTAAAAAATGAGCCGTCCACAAAGCGGTAATTGGTCCCTATTTGACTCAGGGATTTCATATCTTCTTCATCCAAACTGATATCAATGGATGCCAGGTTTTGTGCAATCCTTTCCTTATTGACAGATTTGGGGATCACTGCGATATCTCTATGAATTGAAAAAGCAATAAGAATTTGTGCCGGGCTTGCTCCCTTTGCTGATGCCAATTGTTCTATGACAGGATGTTCCATCAGACTGGGCTCATCCGGTTTCTTTATTGATGCAGCCCTGTCCCCTGAACCCAAAGGTGAATAAGCTGTTACAAGGATATTGTTTTTTTTACAAAAGTCGACCAATTTATTCTGCGGAAGAAATGGATGCAACTCTATCTGATTCATTTCTGGGGTAATTTTTGCATTTCCGATGATTTCCTTCAGCTTGGAAATGTTAAAGTTAGAAACCCCTATATGCCGTGTAAGATCGGCTTTTACACATTGTTCCATGCCTTGCCAAGTCTGCCTTAAAGGCACATCACTGTATGTATAAAACTCTTCTCTTGTTTGGGCAAATCCTACCCCTGGCTTAAAACTTATCGGCCAATGGATCAAGTATAAGTCCAGATAGTCAAGCCTAAGGTCTTGTAAGGTTTGGGTAAGTGCAGGCTGCACATCTTCCAGTCGGTGATTGCTATTCCACAGTTTGGAAGTAATAAACAGCTCTTCCCTTCTAACTATATTGCTTTTCATTGCCTCTTCCAAAGCCTTACCTACTTCTTTTTCATTATCGTAAATAGCAGCACAGTCTATATGTCTGTAACCCGATTCAATAGCCCATAATACTGCCTTGAATACTTCTCCGGGTTTGGATTTCCAGGTTCCCAAACCAATAATTGGCAACTTATCTCCATTTTTGAATTGTAGGGTTTTCATACTGAATAGAATTATGTGGTGCAAGTGAGTAAAATTACCAGGCTTAACCTTTAAGTAAATTTACAAGCAATAAACAAGAATTGTCACTCTTCAAACTTATATTTTTCTAAGTACCTTCTAAAGCGGTTCATTACCCATAAATGGATCCTTGCCTGTGTATTGACATAAACCAACCATGGCAGTCTGGGTACAAACTCATGAATCGCCGAAATCATGTATTTACCTCCCATGACTTCCCGAAACTCCAACCAACCATAATCAAACCTTTTCACCAGCCAACCACCGGTAATGTAAAACAGTTGTCTCTTTAAATCACTACGGTCTGGAATCCAAGTAAGTTGTAACATAGGGTTAGAACTTGATAATAAATAGAAACCTAAATCACCCCTTTGGTTTTCTTTGGCATTGATTAAAAAACTGAAAAAAGTGGGTAACCAAACTTTATATCGATTGGCAACCCAGAGTGCACTTCTGTGCCTGGTATTGGGCATTCTTTGTATACTTCTAACCGTATTTTTGACTTCCTTTTCATTGGTAAACATGGGTGATTCAGACAATTTATTATCTGGGTCCAAAGCCTGCCTCGCACTTTGGTCAAAGTCCAAATATTCAGTTTTTAAGGAACCAACAGCCAACTCGTCGGCTACAGTTAGGGTATGTTTTAAACTTTCAACCAAAGGGGAAACCAATTTCGAAGGTGTTTTACCAAAGTAACTTACCCATAACTTAGAAAGGCCTACAGAGAATATGGGAACCGAAAAGATCCACCTCTTTTTACCCATGGCTTTGGCAGTTTTTTCCAACATTTCTTTATAGGTAAGTACCTCAGGAGCTCCGATTTCAAAGGCCTTGTGGTAAACTTCAGTATTTCCAAGACAGGAAACCATAATTTCCAAAGTATCTTTTAAAGATATGGCCTGTGTTTTGGATAGTGTCCATTTGGGGCACATTAAAGCTGGAAGTTTATTGATCAAGTTATGGATCATTTCAAAAGAAGATCCACCAGGGCCAACAATGATCCCCGCCCTTAAGGTAGTCACTGGAGTTCCTTTCGAAGCCAAAGTCTTTTCCACTTCCAGCCTGCTTCTTAAGTGAACGGAAATTTTAGCTGTTACAACTTCTTTCGGAAGAATTCCTCCCAAGTATAATATTTGTTTGATCCCATTAGCTGCTGCAGCCCTCGCAAAATTATCTGCCAATAAAAGATCCGTATCTTCAAAAGAACCTTGATTAAGCCTTGTAGAAGCGCTCATAGAGTGAATCAGGTAAATCGCATAATCTACTCCCATCAGCGCTTCTGTAGTGGAAGTAATAGAAAAAAGTTCTACCTTCTTCCATTCCACAGTAGGATCCGGATTCTAAACGGCCTCTCTCCTACTAAGTGCTA
>NZ_SLAP01000071.1 GCF_007126775.1 Cecembia sp.
ATAAAAATAAAAAAATGACTAAAAATTATCTTATTTTTTTTTCCTTAGATGCTTAACTTTCTCTCTTTCTAAATTGCTCCTTCAAAATGCCAAAGTTCTCCCTTCTAGTAAACTTTCCAATGGTTCCAACTTCCGACATCCAACTTCTACCTTTAACCATTACTTTAACCTACTCACCATTATTCCCGATTGGGACTTAAAACCAGCCAAGTAATCGCTAAGTGGCTTTTCCGAAATCTCCACCATCATAGATCCGGTACTGGCATGCATCAGGTATATCCTGCCATTTTTCTCAACTGCAAAACCTACATGTACCATATCCAAACTTTTCATGGCTGCAGTAATGGCAATCAAATCTCCTGATTGGATCATTGGCTCAGCTTTTCGGATTTCTTCTTTTGGAATATAGTAATACCTTCTGGCAGCTATATCCAGCTCAGTGGCCTTGATCAGGGCTACATATTCAGGATTGCTCAATTGGGGATAAAATTGAGGGTTAGCAGACATAAAGCTCGGACTATTGACATAGACTTTTCCGCCAATTTCTTCGGTGATATCAGTTAATATCCCTTTTGCCTGGTTCTGGTAAATCCAGTCAGAAAAATAATGTAGACGCGACGGATACCCCGTATTTAATCCATTACGGTATCTCAAAAGCTCCAGTTCTGCTTGGTATGCCTCAAAAGTGAATTCTCCTCTTTTGGCCAATCTGCTCAGAGTCACTACAGTTTCAACATAGGTAGTACAATCAAGCCCTTGAAGATCAATGACCAATTTTTCTTCTCCAGGGATTTCCAGCGTCTTTTCAACATACGGTGTACCTAAAAACCATTCACCTATCTCTACATTGAGGGCGTTTAAAGACTTATTCCCATGATCTTCAAGTAATAATTGATCCATTAAAACACCCAATCTTTCTCTACTTTCAAGGGAACAAACTGTTTGGCTATATGTGATAAAAGGAATAAAGATCAGTAAAATGGTAATCAGTCGCATGGTATAAAATGAATGTGAAGTTTATCTCAAAAGTCTGGATTTTTAGCTTTCCTGATTTAAATACCGGAATAAAACAACTCGTTTAATATATAACTATTTAAAATCCTTTATCCTTAAAGTATAGTTTATAGTGCTATCAGGTTGATAAATAGGCATGGGATGATTGCCCTGTGCTGTTAGAATGGGCATCCTATAAATATTGGGTAAATTACTGTCGACAAGGGCTCCATTCTCTGGATTGAGAGAAGCGTGTTGCCTGTTTAAATCCGGAAAATTCAGTTTACCTTCAAGGTCAGGGATAAATATGCTCATGGTATCACCTGGAAAGAATGGATTGGGACCACTTTTCAAATTGTCCTTATTGGGTATTTCCTCTTTGAAATCTTTTTTAAAATTTGGATTTTGGGTTTGTGCAATTGTTGTAGAAAATAAACCCACAAGCAATATTGCTGTTATACCGATTATCTTTCCCATATTCCTTTTAATTAATTGAATGTCCTTTCAATAATGCCCAATTTACGGAAATTATGTGAAGTATTTATAGTCCATAAAAAGAAACAACCGATCAAAATTTTGAAAATATTTCAATTATACAGCCTATTTATACAATTCACCATGCAATCTTTTCATTGCTTTCACAGGAAATTTAATCACTTTCCGATCATAAGTCATTAAGCCATTGACTTCCACTTCTACATCGGTAGTTTGCGTATATACCGCAGCTGCTAGCCCCTTGGGAATCAAATATTTCAAGTCTGCAATCAATTTTTGATACCTTGTCC
Organism: Cecembia sp.; assembly: GCF_007126775.1. Lineage (GTDB taxonomy): Bacteria > Bacteroidota > Bacteroidia > Cytophagales > Cyclobacteriaceae > Cecembia. The sequence goes on from NZ_SLAP01000071.1 coordinate 1,779, forward strand.
ATAACTCCTCTTCACTCTTAAAACTTTGATAACCCCAGTTGTCTTTTTCCTGCCAAGTATGACCTTCTATAGGCAAACCCAATCCTCCATATTCTCCAAGTACCAGTACATTGACCTTACCAAATAAATCAGGAGATGGCATTACTGGATCGGGGTAATTGTGCACATCAAAAATATCCCCGACCAATTTATTACCTTCCAGTTCAAAATTCCCTCCAGAAGCTGAATTGACCAGCCGACTTGGGTCGTAAGCTTGTGTCCATTCTGTGATTTCCTTGGTTTTGAATTGACCCCAGGCTTCATTGAATGGTACCCATACCACAATGGATGGAAAATGGTGGAATGCATCCATTATACGCTTCCACTCTGTTTTAAAAATGGCCTCAGATTCAGCCGTACGTTCCCTGTCCAGTCCTTTACGGAAAATTCCCGGTTTGGATTCCCATACATTCCCCATATCGCCACTGGGCATGTCCTGCCATACGAGCATTCCTAAGCGGTCACAATGGTAGTACCATCTAGCAGGCTCCACTTTGACATGCTTTCTGATCATATTGAAACCCAATTCTTTGGTTTTTTCAATGTCAAATAATAGTGCCTCATCCGTTGGTGCCGTGTACAAGCCATCAGGCCACCATCCTTGATCTAAGGGTCCATATTGGAACAGGGGCTTTCCGTTCAGTTCCATTACCTGTATACCATTGGCATCATAGCCTATGGATATTTTCCTCAAAGCTCCATAGGATTTTACCTGATCCACTACCCTATTGCCACGCTTCAAGCTAATTTCAAAATCATACAAATACGGATTATCTGGTGACCAGGGTGTAGGTTCCGGTATTTTGATTTGAATAGATTGACCAATAGTGGCTTCCTCTTGAACCAACAGCTGTTCTCCATCATAGGCCATTACCGACCATTTAAAATTGCTATTACCCATATTCAAATCAGCATGGATTTCAAATGCTCCATTATCCCAGTCTGGGAGAATTTTCAGGCTGGAAATATAATTTTCAGGAACAAATTCCAACCAAACCGTTTGCCAAATGCCTGTGACCGGCGTATACCAAATACCGCGGGGATTATTCACCTGCTTTCCTCTTGGTTGGGGTCCCTCATCGGTAGGATCCCAAACCCTTACCGTCAAATCCTGGCTTTGGCCCCTATTCAAAAAATCAGTAATATCAAAAGAAAAAGGGTCAAAACCTCCTCGATGGATGCCCACCGACTTTCCATTGATCAAAACTTCTGCTTCCCAGTCCACAGCCCCAAAATGTAAAAATACCCTACCCTTTCTTTCAGCGCTGGAAACCTGAAATTTCCGCTGATACCACAGTTCTTGCGCTGCTCCTACCGGTTTCATCACACCCGAAAGATAGGATTCCACGGGATAGGGTACGGTAATTTTCCCTTGGAATTGATCAGGTTTACTTTTCCCTTTTTCCAAAATCGCATAATTCCAAGACCCATTAAGATTGACCCAATTATCCCTGATCATTTGTGGTCGGGGATATTCCTGAAGAGGTGCATTTAGATCAACTTTTTCCGCCCAAGGACTAAGGATTGGATTGGTGTTAAGATTTTGTGCATGTAAAAAGAGAGGCTGAATAAAGAAACCAAATACATAGAATAGGGTAAAAATCCGCTTGAATATTTGCATGTTGAGATCAGTTGTTGGGTTAAGAATTGATTATTTTCGCGTTTTTAAAAATGGAATAATCATACTCCAGACCCAAACCTGGACCTGTGGGAACTTTGATAAAACCATTTTCGATATCAAAATGAGGGTAATACCAATCAGGATATTTTTTCTTTCCGCCCGGAAATTCCTGGTATCCTTCCAATATAGCCGAAACAGAAGCCAATTGAAAGAAAGGAGCTGCTAAGGGGTCATCTTTTGGGCTATGAGGTGCCAAACGCAATCCATTGGCAATCGCCAATTTTTCCACATAAAAAGCCCGTAGCATTCCTCCATTATAATATAAGTCAGGTTGAAGCACATGATACACTTTGTTTTGGGCAATATCGCGCCATCTCAGGTAGGAAGTATCCTGTTCTCCACCAGCCAGTTTCATGGTTTTCAGGCTGGCAGCAATCTTTTGATTGGAGGCATAATCTTCCCAATAACAAGGTTCCTCAAAGATAGATATTCCATTTTCCTCTAAAATGCCAGCCATTTTGAGCCCTTCCTGAAGATCAAAAGAACTGTTGGCATCTGCATAAATGGTCAGACCATCTCCAAAGGTTTTTCTCAACAAGCGGATAAGGTTTTCTGACCGGCCCGGTGCGGCATCGGCTTTGCGGCGCATTCTCCCTCCTACTTTTACTTTGACGGCTTTAGCACCAGTCTCGGCAAGTTGTTTTTGAAGATTGGTGACTTCTTCCTCCGGACTGCTTTCCCGTGTGAGACTGGACACATACATCTGGATTTCATTACGGATTCTCTTTTCAAAAAAATCTGATGTGGGAATACCCGCAGTTTTACCCAATAAATCCATTACCGCAATTTCAATCTGTCCAATACAATTGAATAAAGGGATTCCTGAATACTTATATACCCCTCTGTCATGTGCAATGGTTTCCAAAATCTGTTCTACATCACGGGCATCCTTACCGATAAAAAAAGGTTGAATCAGTTTTTGAAGGATTGGTAATAGAAATTCCATCCTGAAGTTTAAAACTGTTATTCCCTGAATACCATCTTTGGAAGTGACTACAATAAAACGGTTTCCCACATTTTCAAGGATTTCGATTTTTTGGATGATGACGGAGAATTTTATAACAGATCGAATATCCAAAATGTGGTTAGGGTAAGTATTGCCATTTTCTTCCTTGTATAAATTAGAAAAGGTATTCCTTAGGTCAATTCTGGGAGACAACCCAATTAAGGCACTTTTAGAAATGAATTCCCGTCTTTTCATTTTCCTGGCTTAGTTTCTTCTGGTGCTTCATTTAAAATCAAACCATAATTTAATTCCAAAGGGATGATCACCGGCATGACTGACTGCCCTGATTCTGTTTCCACTGGGCCCCATCGTCTCAGGTCCAGCAAATTTATTCCCAATGGGGCTGATCTGATGGAGGAAAGTGATGTCTCCCGAAGGCATGGCAGGTATCACTCCAGCTGTCGCATGTGGGGGATTTTCCGGATTGTACAATTTCAAATAGGTGCCTGGACTTTCTGATACCACTTGGATATTCCCTTCCTCAGTTTCCAAAAGCACTGCAAATAAATTGGCATGATAGCCCTTGAATTCAGGGTAAACGAGCTTATCGTAACTGTATCCTGTGATGGTATTGTTGTAAGCTTTTTCCCAGAGTCCAAACTCAGCACCTTTAAGCCTGTTTCTCCATACCCTGTAAGGACCGTTCCCTATCCATTTTACTCCTTGAATTTTTTCCTCAGGTAGGTCAAAAGATAGCCCAAGGTAATCCAGTTCCTGTCCATTCAATAAAGGACCTTCTGACTCAAAATATAGGCTGCCATCACTGTACACTTTCCAAAAGCTGGTTTTAGGAAATGAGGTATATGTACTTCTGATGATAATACTTCCCTCCTCATCTATTTCCCATTCTACTTGCTCAACGCTAGAGTCCACGCCAACAGGAACAGGGCCATTTTTGAAAGGAAAGACTTTACCGTTTTTTTCCACACTTTTTAATTGACCGTCAAGGAGATCAAACTGATAAACCATGGTCCCTGTCTGCACAATGAGACGCCCATCATCTTCAGTAAATTCAGACATACCCATGCTCTCCACTGATGAATCCAAAAAACGGACAGCAAATTCCTCTACATCGGAAACTGCCCAGCTCCAGGAATACAATTCATTGCCCTTCCAATCATAAGCAGTGACTTTAAGAAAATCCGCTTCCTCAAACGCATCGCCCAAAGGAAGCTTTATCCTTTTTCTCTCCCCCGGCTGTATATCTGGCAAATACAACTCTCCTTTGGACAATTCAAGTGTTTGCTCAAAATCAGGAACAGCATGCAGACTCCATGATAGACGGCAACCTGTTAGAGAAGAATAAATGTACCCATTTTCAATACTTAGATTTCCGTCAAATCCCCTGTTCATGTTAAATGGCAATACCTGAATAGGAGACCAAATATTTTTAATGGTATAAAAACTCCCCTCCTTTTCTTTAAAGGGTCCCAAAATCCCATCAGGGGCATGGTTACCGTCGGCATCCAGTTCCCCATTTCTATCAGTTCTTACAACAGCCTCATCTGCAAATACCCAAAGAAAACCTCCAGCTGCTACGGGATTACGCATAAAATCATTCCAATAATCTGCTAAGCCTGCCCCATGACCTCCATCATACAGTCCATGCATAAATTCTGTAGGAAAAAATGGTGTTTGACCATGGGTCAATCTTTGGATTCCGGCATTGTATCGAAAATAATGGTGGGTATCTACGCCATTACGGATCAACCAAGGGTAGATTACAGGGCGCTTTTGGATATCATGCACATGGAACCACTTTTCATTTTCAAAATCCCATCCGCCTTCGTTTCCATGATCCCAAATAATCACAGAAGGGTGATTGGCATCTTTCCAAACCGTGGCTTGAATCACTTTTGGACCGATCTCGGTATCATAACCCTGTTGCCATCCAGCTACCTCATTTAGCACAAAAAGGCCCAAAGAATCGCAGAGGTCCAAAAATCGCTCATCGGGCGGATAGTGGGACATCCGCACGGCATTCATATTCATTTCCTTCATCAACAAGATATCTTCCAGGTGGTTGGTGTCAGACAAAGCCCTGCCAGTTTTTGGATGAAAAGAATGCCTGTTGACGCCTTTAAATACTACCCTTTTCCCGTTTACATAAATTCCATCCTGTTCTCTGAGTTCAACTGTCCTGAAACCTATTCTTTCTGTTTTCTCAAAAATAATTGCGTCATTTGATTTCAACCGAAACACTGCATCATAGAGATAAGGCGACTCAGGATTCCAGGATTGAATCCCAAAAAATTCACCATCAATTATAACTTCTTGTCCTTCAGTCAGGGATGTAATACTGCCAATAGACTTCTGCTTTCCTATTTCAAAAAGTTCTACTTCCAGCAAAGCGCCGTCTAATTCCTTGTTTAGTAAAATCATTGCCTCAAATTTCCCATCCGCTTGCGGATTCACAGCAATACGGTCGAAATGTATTTCGGGTAATATTTCTAAATATACGGGACGATAAATGCCTCCAAAAATCCAATAATCAGCTTCTCTTTCTGCCCTATTTACTGAGCCATTGGCAGAATGTTTGGAAACCTCCACTTCTAGTGTGTTTTTTTGACCGAAATTCAAAAGTGAACTTATTTCATGACTGAACCTGTAAAATCCGCCTTGGAAAACCTCTCCGGCAATTTTCCCATTTACCTTCACTTCAGTATCTGTCATGGCCCCTTCAAAAACCAATTTCACCGGAAAGCCTTCCCATGCAGATGGAACATCAAAAGCATACCTATAGTAACCCTTTTCTTTTCCCAGTACCCGTTCAGGGTTCCTATGATCATGTCCATAGTTATATGTCCCAAATCCCTGTAATTCCCAGTTGGAGGGTACAGGTATCTTTGCCCACTCTCCTGCCCTTCGGCCACCGTCTACCATAAAATCCCATTCGACAGCGGTTGAAGCATCTTTTCCAGAAAGGTAATGCCGTTCATAGCTTGATAATGTTTGACTGTGCACTTTTCCGGAGACGAAGAAACTTCCAGCAAGTACTAATCCAAATAGGAAAATCACCTCTCTTAAAGAGTATGTAATGTAATTTTTATATATATGAGGGATTACAATATGCATGATTGTGCTGTATTATGGTCTTCAAATCAGGAGATTGTTTATATTTATAAAGATGAATCCAATTTAAAGAATAATAAGCTGAAAACACTTGAAATCCGAAATCGATTTCGTAAGTAATGCATTCCCTGACTTGAAAATTTGGGTGAAATAAGGAATTTCAAGCCATTAGAAAAAAATAAATCACACCAAAATGAAAGCACAAAATTTAACTTATTCGATATTATGCTTACTGATCTTGAGCTGCTCTTGCCAGTCACAAACCGAAAAGCAACAGGAAGCACAATGGATCAATTTATTTAATGGTGAAAATCTGGAGGGCTGGAAAGCTGTAGGTGGCCAAGCTGAATTTGAGGTGAAAAATGGAGAAATTATAGGATATGCTGTAGCCAATACGCCCAATACCTTTTTGATCACCGAGGAGGATTATACAGATTTTATCTTAGAACTGGAGCTGAAGATTGAAGACCTCAGCAGTAATTCCGGAGTAATGGCAAGGGGACAGTTTGATCCTGCTGCCAGGGATGGACAAGGATTGGTTTATGGCTATCAAATAGAAGCCGACCCTACTCCCCGGGCTTGGTCTGGAGGCTTATATGACGAGCAAAGAAGGGGTTGGTTATATCCTCTTGACCTGAATCCGGATGCGAAATCAGCATTTAAGATGGGGGAATGGAACCATTACCGCATAGAAGCCATAGGCAATGAGATCAAATCCTGGATAAATGGACAAGAAGTGGCCTATGTCGTAGATAATATGGACCGAAATGGGCATATAGGACTTCAGGTTCATAGCATCAGAGACCCGGAAGATGAAGGCAATAAAACCTTTTTTAGAAATGTACGGATACAAACCGAAAATCTGCAACCCAAATCCTTTGCAGGAGATGTATTTGTAGTCAATACAGGTTTAAATGAGCTTACAGACTTAGAAAAAGCCAATGGCTGGAGACTTTTGTTTAATGGGGTGGACACTGAAGGATGGAAAGCTGCTTACAAGGAAGAATTTCCGTCAGATGGATGGGTAGTTCAAGACGGGATCCTGACAATCAAAGCTTCTGATGGCAGCGAATCCATGAGTTATGGAGACATAGTGACCACTGAGATGTTCAGTGCCTTTGACCTGGCTTTTGATTTTAAATTTACAGAAGGAGCCAATTCCGGAGTCAAATATTTTGTTACCTTGAGTGAAGGAAATGTGGGTTCAGCCATAGGATTGGAATACCAGATACTCGATGATGAGGGTCACCCTGATGCCAAAATGGGCAGAGAGGGCAATAGAACGCTGGCTTCTCTATATGATTTGATCAAAGCGGATAAAAGTCCGCGGTTTATCAAGGGTCCAGGAGAATGGAATAAAGGCAGATTGCTGGTCTATCCGGACAACCGTGTGGAGCATTACCTCAATGGAGTAAAAGTATTGGAATACGTAAGGGGATCTGAGAACTACAGGGCATTGGTTGCCGAAAGTAAATACCATATTTGGGAGAATTTTGGTGAGGCGGATGAAGGCTATATTTTGCTTCAAGACCATGGAGATGAGGTTCATTTTAAGAATATAAAAATAAAAACATTACAATAAAACCCTTAACCAAATGGACAAAGCTATGAACAACAGAAGGGAGTTTTTGAAGAAGTCAACCTTGGCAACAGTTGGCCTTTCCTCATTGGGAGCAATTGGCTTTTCTGCCAAAAGCTATGGAAATATCCTTGGCGCCAACGAACGAATGCAGGTAGCCATCGCAGGATTAGGAAGGAGACTGGGAGCTTTTTATGCTCCTATTGCCAGAAAAGAAAGCAATGTAAGACTGCATACGCTATGCGATGTCATGGAATCCCAGCGCAGCAGGGCAGCGGCCAATTTTTCCAAACATATTGATTATTCACCCTTATTGGAGAACAGTATTCTTAAGGTGATTGAAAACAAGGAAATAGATGTCCTAATCAATGCCACACCTGACCATTGGCATGCGCCAGGAACCTGGATGGCTGTGGCTGCGGGAAAACATGTTTACGTGGAAAAACCCTGTAGCCATAATCCCAGAGAAGGTGAACTGCTGGTGGAGTATAAAAACAAATACAATAAGGTTATCCAAATGGGTAATCAGCAAAGGTCATCTTATCATACCATTGAAATCATCAAGGATATCCATAATGGAGTCATCGGCAAGCCATATAGGGCAGTGGCCTTTTATGCAAATAACCGGGGCAGGGTTCCTAATGAAGTGGAACAAGCTTCACCGGCAGGTCTGGATTGGGAACTCTTTCAGGGACCTGCACCAAGAAAGAATTATACCCATGATACCTGGGATTACAATTGGCATTGGTATGGATGGGACTATGGTACAGCCGAAACAGGTAACAATGCCACGCATGAACTGGATGTAGCCAGATGGGCATTACAAGTAGAGTTTCCTAATCATGTAAGTGTAGACGCTGGAAAATACCATTTTCTAGATGATGGTTGGACGATGTATGATACCATGTATGCCACATTCCAATTTGATGGGGCAAAATCCATTGTTTGGGATGGGCAAAGCCGTAATGGCTACCTGACTTATGGAGCTGATCGGGGTACCATAATTTACGGTACAGAAGGTTCTGTTTTTGTCAATCGGGGACTTTACAGGTTATTTGACAAAGGAGGCAAACTCATTCGGGAAGTTCAATCCAAAGGGGAAGAGGGCAGTACCAATTTAGGTGGTGGCGGAGACAACACAACTGATCATGTAGTCAATTTCTTCGAAGCCATCAGGGGCAAACAGCCACAAAACTCCACGATAGAAGAAGGTGCTGTATCTACCTTACTCTGTCATTTGGCCAATATTTCTTATCGTATTGGTGAAAATTTCGATTGCAACCCAAGCAATGGGCACATCTACAACCGGAGAGGAATGGAACTATGGTCCAGGACTTATGAAAAGGGTTGGGAACCAAAGCTATAACCAAAAATTACAAAAGATACAATTGCGATTAATGATATTGCACTTATGATAATTTTCAAAATTTTCATAGTGTCACTGGTTTATTTTTAAATAAAATAAACCATAAAATGAATAAAATACTATTAATCAGGGGGAAAAGAAGATGAAATTTGGCTAAGGAAATGAGTTTAAAAATTTCTTCCCATTACATAGAAGACCTACGAATATGCATTTTAGAAGGAATGGTAATGATCTGGTCTTGTATGGGAATTGGAGGAGTTTTCGTTAGGTTCTGTATCAATAACTTAGCACATTCCCTTCCGATTTCATGGGCTGGTTGGGATATCGTAGAAAGCGGAGGATTCAGAAGATCCGCAATTTTCATGTTAGAAAAAGTGATTAATTTAAGTTCCTCGGGAATGCGCAATTTGGTCTGATGAATTGCATGATATGCCGTCAAAGCCAATTTTTCCACCGAAGACAGAATTCCATCAGGACGGTCCAAAGGA
>NZ_SLAP01000164.1 GCF_007126775.1 Cecembia sp.
AGCTCTTCTTCATTAATGAATCCTGCATCAAAAGATCTATAAGCTTGAGACTTAGTTTCTCCATTAGAACCTTTTGCAATGGACAAAAATTGAATGAATTCTTTGTTACCATCTCGTTCAAATCCTTCAGCTACATTATCCATGATCGAACCAGAAGAGGAATTTATCTGAGAGCATAACTTAAAATCTTTTGAAAATTCTTTTCTTTTGGTTAGCACTCTAACAGCTTTACAAAGCTCCCTGGCTTCTTGCCAAATATCTAAATCTTCAAATCGGTAAATTTTCATAGTTTGGGAGATTAAAAATCCTCAAACTAAAGTTACAAAATAATTTTTCCTTGGACTTTGAAATAATCGGATAAGTGTGAAGGAGTTCAGGGTTCAGTGTTCAGAGTTCAGGAGTTCATGAGTACAAGTGAACATTACAAGATTCGTAAAACTATGAACTGTGAACATTTGAACAAAGTAGGTTCAGGGTTCAGTGTTCAAGAGTTCAGGAGTTCAGGGTTCAGGAGTTCATGGTTCGGGAGTTCATGGTTCAGAGTTCAGTGTTCAGTGTTCAGAGTTCAGGGTTCAATGTTCATGGTTCAGTGTTCATGGGTTCTAGTTTACCTTACAAGATTCGTAAAACAACTTGTCCGCTACACCACAGGCGTACAGGCGCGGCGGAATTGAACATATTCAAAACTTATTTCCTTTTCTATCCGAACTTCTTAAATACTTGATAAGTGAGTTCAATTTTCCTTTAATACTTTCTGTTCTTGTTAAAATGTCCATAAGCTCTTCTTCATTAATGAATCCTGCATCAAAAGATCTATAAGCTTGAGACTTAGTTTCTCCATTAGAACCTTTTGCAATGGACAAAAATTGAATGAATTCTTTGTTACCATCTCTTTCATATCTCCACTACCAACTTCCATCAACCCTCTAGCTTTCTGACCCTCAGGCTGGTGCCCTCCGTGCTGATGACTTTGATTTTTTCCCCTTTATCAATAAACTCCCCACGGGAATAGGCATCATAGATTTCATCACCAATCAAGATTTTACCGCTAGGCATCAGCCGGGTATGGGTAATTCCTTCCTGCCCTATCAGGTCGCTGGCATATAGGGTGGAGGTATACCCCTCATCCCTATTCTGGGTGCCGGCAAGTGCAATACTGCTAAATGCCCGCCATTTATTGACCTTGGGTGCCATATAAAATATAAGCCCCATAGCTGCAAGAGCGGCCAAAAGTACAGTCAATAAGGCTCCAAACAATTCCCCTGTGGGCACAAAGGTGAAATCAAAAGCATCGTTAGGAAGCATCCCAAGGGTAAGCCCTACAAGAATACAGATGATGCCCAAAATCCCAAAGATTCCAAAACCTGGAATAACAAAAAGCTCCACCAATAACAGCACTACCCCCAGGATAAAGACTGCAATCTCCCAATTGGAAGCCAATCCGGTAAGGTAATAGGGAATAAAATACAAAATGATGGCAGTGATAGAGGCCGCTATGGGGAAACCTACTCCCGGGGTTTGTATTTCAAAGTAAATACCTGCAAATATTATCAGAATAAGAAATCCACTGACCACAGGGTTAAGAAAAAAGGCAATAACGTCTTCCACTCCTGAGGCATCGTAAGCAATGATTTCATAATCACTGATTCCCAATTTTTCTTCAACCAACTCCTTCATACTATTGGCCTGTCCCTCACTGAATCCATTGGCAATGGCTTCAGATACAGAAAAGGTGATCACAGACCCTTTCTCGGTAATTCCCTCAATCTCCAGGTTCTGATCTACCATGGCTTCTGCTATCTTGGGATCCCTGCCCTTGGCTTCTGCGGTACTCCGCATCATAGAGCGCATGTAAGATTGGTATTTGTCAGGAGCAGCATCTCCTCCACCTCCCATGACCACAGTAGCAGCACCGATACTGGCTCCGGGAGCCATATAAATACTGTCGCAGGCCACCGAAATCAAGGCACCTGCTGATGCAGCATCTTTGTTGATCCATACATGGATGGGCCGGTCCAGTTCCAAAATCATGGTGCGGATGTCGTCCGCATCATTCACCGCACCTCCATAAGTATCCATTTCTATGATGATCAAATCAGCCTCTTTGCTTTTGGCATCTTCCAGGGCCAGGCGTACCCTGCGGTTCATCCTGGGGTCAATATTGTCATCAATCAAAAAAGTATAAACTTTTTGCTTTTGGCTAAGGGGAAGGCTATCATTTTGGGCCTGAGCATCCAATACTGTAAAAAGCCCAAAAAAGACGCATATAAATCCTATGTACTTCATTATTTAATGGTTTCGATCTTGAATATACCAATATTATCGGATATCCAAATTTAATAATAACACGTTAGTGTATGGTAAACAAAAAAGGATGGTACCTTTCCCACCATCTGAACTTGGAAATGAGAAAATTAATCTGAAATTTGTACGCAGATGTAAAGTCCTATGATTATGAAGAAATTGATTGCCCTTTTGATTGGAATACTTGTTTACACACAAAGCCAAGCCTATGATACCATTGAAAGAGATTCCATTGGAATAGAACGGGTTGGTAACAGGACTTTTATTGTACATCAAGTAGATCAGGGGGAAACTTTATTTGCCATATCGCGCAGGTATCAGACTGCCATCAATGACATTCTCCAGAATAATGAACAGTTGCAGAGTGGCCTGAAAATCGGTCAAAGGATCAGAATTCCCTATATCAGTCCTACAGCTGTACCGGAAGATTCCAAACTGCACAGGGTATCTCCCGGAGAAACACTCTTTTCCATATCCCAACAATATGCCGTATCGGTTAACGATATCATGTCCTGGAACAACCTCAAGGGGAATGACCTCAGTGTTGGACAGGCTTTGATACTCAAAGGGATAGTGGAGGCCAAGCCCGAACCCGAACCGGTAAAAGCGAGCCCTGAGCCGGCAGCCGTGCCTGCACAGGCTAAAAATGAGGTGAAAAGCACTGAGGAAAAACCTGTGGTGAAAAAAGCAGAAGCCAAAGCCAAGGAGGAAGTCAAAGCAGCCACACCAGCACCAACTGCACCTACCACTGCTCCGGCATCTTCATCTTCCTCCGAAACGGCAGCCAAAGCACTTCCGGGAGATTGGATCAGCCATACCGTAGCCCAGGGGGAGACCTTATTTTCAATTGCCCAGGCCTATGACGCCAAAGTGGATGACCTGATCACATGGAATTCTCTGGCATCCAATAACCTCAGCGTGGGGCAGCGTTTGAAAGTAGGAAGAGAACCTTCTTCAAATGTTCCGGTAGTGACAGCTACAGTACCCATTATTGTCAATAACGAGCGTTCGGAAGGACAGTTGACAGCACCCAAACCTGAAGTTGGAGGACAAAATGCCAGTACGGCCTATAAAAACATCAAGGAAACAGGCATGGCAGAGGTCATAGAAGGAACAGGAAACCATAAAAAATACCTGGTGCTTCATAGAACCGCACCCGTTGGGACCATTATGCGGGTCAGGAACGAAGAAAACGATATCACCATTTTTGCGCGGGTAGTTGGGAAACTCCCTGACACAGGAAACAACAGCAGGTTGGTGATCAAGTTGTCCAAAGCGGCTTACGATCAATTGCGCGCAGTCAATGCCCGTTTTCCAGTAGAGGTTTCTTATTAAGTAAAAGCGTAAGCTCCATTCATCAACCCAATCCTCCAACTATATCAATTCGGTATTTTCATTGGTTTTTGTGCTTTTAATTGAGTACAAATCAATAAACCATCCGAAAAGATGCATCAACTTTACAGAAATTTTAAAAAGATAGCCTCGCTAGGCTTTTTGCTTTTGCTTGTATGGAGTATTCCAACAAGTGCCCAGCAAGTAGACATGGACCATTTCAAGGCCATGCAAACCCGGAGTGTGGGGCCAGCGGGAATGAGTGGAAGGGTGACAGCCATCGATGCTGTACATGACAATCCCAATATCATTTATGCCGGCGCAGCTTCTGGCGGTCTTTGGAAATCCACTTCAGGAGGAATTACCTGGTCGCCTATCTTCGATGAAGAAAAGGTACATTCTATTGGCGCCATTTCCATTTATCAGAAAAACCCCAACATCATCTGGCTTGGAACAGGAGAGGGCAATCCCCGGAACTCCCTCAACATGGGCTATGGTGTATACCGCTCCCTTGATGCCGGTAAGACATGGCAGCTGATGGGACTGGAAAAAACCCGTGCTGTCCACCGTATCATCGTACACCCAGATGACCCTAATACAGTGTATGTGGGAGCCATAGGTTCTCCTTGGGGAGAGCAAGAAGAAAGGGGAGTATACAAGACTACCGATGGGGGGAAAACATGGAACAAAATCCTTTACGTGGATACCAAAACCGGTGTAGGGGAAATGATCATGGATCCCAATAATCCCAACAAAATATTTGTCAACATGTGGCAGCACAGGCGCTATCCATGGTTTTTTGAGTCAGGAGGGCCTTCTTCGGGGCTTTATGTAACACATGACGGCGGCGATAACTGGAAAAAAATCGATGACAAAAACGGGCTTCCCAAGGGAGATCTTGGCCGTATGGGTTTGGCCATATCCAAAGCCAATTCCAGCAAGGTATATGCCTTGGTAGAATCCTCGAAAAATGCCTTGTATGTCTCTGAAGATGGAGGAGATAATTTCAAAATGATCAATGACAAACCTGAAATCGGTGACCGTCCTTTCTATTATTTTGAAATCTATGCTGATCCCAAAAACCCGGACAGATTGTATACCCTATACTCCCGTGTAGGTATGTCTGAGGACGGGGGAAAGAGCTTTACACAGTTGCTGACCTATTCAGGTGTTCACCCCGATCACCATGCATGGTATATCCATCCGGAAGATCCCAATTACATGATTGATGGGAACGATGGGGGGCTGAATATTACCCGGGATGGGGGTAAAACCTGGTATTTTGCAGAGAATTTACCTTTGGGACAATGGTACCATATCAATGTAGACAATGAATTGCCTTACAATATTTATGGAGGTTTGCAGGATAACGGCAGCTGGGTAGGCCCTGCTTATGTATGGAGAAGGGATGGTATCCGCAATACCTATTGGCAGGAAATCATGTTCGGGGATGGCTTCGATGTGGTGCCTGATCCAGAAAATTCCAGATTTGGCTACGCCATGTCACAGGGTGGCAATGTGGCCAGGTACGATAAAGAGACCGGTCACAAGCGTTTTATCAAACCCACCCATCCGGACAAAGAGGTTTTCCTAAGGTTCAACTGGAATGCCGCCATCGCCCAATCTCCGCATGATGCAGGCACAATTTACTATGCAAGCCAGTTTTTGCACAAGAGTACAGATCGGGGAGAGACTTGGGAAATCATATCTCCGGATTTGACCACAGATGATCCTGAAAAACAGAAACAACAGGAAACAGGTGGCCTGACCTTCGACATTACGGGAGCAGAGAACCATACCACCATCATAACCATTGCTCCCAGCCCCATTGATCCCGATGTGATCTGGGTAGGTACAGATGATGGCAATGTGCAAGTGACCCGAGATGGAGGGAAGACATGGACCAACACAGCAGCTAAATTGACCGGATTGCCCAAAAACAGTTGGATACCACAGATTCAGGCATCCCGGTATGATGCCGGAGAGGCTTGGATTGTTGCCAATAATTACAGAAACAATGATTTTTCAGCATATGCTTACCGTACAAAAAATTATGGTGGAACCTATGAGCGCATAGCAGATGACAGTAAAGTTTGGGGTTATGCACTTTCTCTTGTTCAGGATCCAGTGGAACCCAATTTGGTTTTTCTGGGAACAGAGTTTGGCCTCTATGTCAGCTTTGACAATGCCAAAACATGGAAGCAGTGGAGACATGGTTACCCCAATGCGGTGTCAACTTATGACATGGCCATTCAGGAGAGGGAAGCTGATCTGGTGATTGGTACATTTGGTCGTTCCATTTATGTATTGGATGATATCCGCCCACTTCGGGTTTATGCCCAAAATCAAGGCATGGCACCAGCTGCAAAAATCACCGCAGTAAGCCCCTCTGATGCTTATCAGGCAGAAATTCACCAGCCACATGGGGAGCGCTTTGCCGCTGATGCTAAATATGCTGCCGAGAACAGACCTTTTGGTGGCAGGTTACATTTTATCATCAATGATGCAGAAAAGGAGAAAATGGATTCGGTGACAGTGGCTATTTTCAATGCCTCTGGCGAACAGATAAGAACATTGAAAACAGTCCCGGTAAATGGAGTCAATCAGCTGATCTGGAACTTGGATAGAAAGTCAGCCGCAGATGTACCGATGGGCAGAGGCGGACAGGCCAGTAGAAGGGGCTTCTATGAACCCAGTGGGGGCCCTGCTTTACCTGGCACCTATAAAGTGGTATTCACCTACGGTGAAGAAAGCGCGGAAACTTCCATCAACGTATACAATGACCCTAGAATTACCGCACAGATGGCAGATCTGCAGGCAAGAGAATCCTTCCTCAAAGCATCCGAATTGCTGGGTGCTGAAGTGATGAAGGCAACCAATCAGTTGGACGAAGCCAAGAAACTCATCGATAGGGTTTTGAATTATGCCAAGGATGTGGACACGGAAGAGGTGAAGGAATTGGTCAAGCTGGCCGAAGAAACCAAGAAAAAGGTAGACAGCACCAGAGAAGCATTCTATGGACCTACCAGAGAGGGACAGGGTATCGTGAGAAACCTTTATCCAACGACCATGACCATGTTATTCGCTCCAAGAAGGTATGCAAGCTCTTCTTTCGGCGCACCGGGTGACACGGAAGAAAGGTTGATGCAACATGCCAAGGAGAGCGCAGAAGAGGCCATGGAAGTCTGGAATGCTTTCTTTGAAAATGATTGGAAGCCATTTGAGGAAAAAGTCAAAGCTACAGAGATTGATATTTTCCAGTTGCTTGAAAATTAAGGAATACATAATTTATGAAAAGGCCCCGGCAACGGGGCTTTTTTTTTGACATTTCAGCCGCATTTCTTCCCACTACCTCTTGTTCATCCAAGTCCCGGTTGCCGAGGCCCAATAAATAATATGTGTAACGTTCCGAATAGTCAGATTAAAATAATTCAGAATTTACCGCTCCCCTGAATCTTCTACTAAAAATATCCGCGGCATATTACTTGGTACAAAGTATAAAGTTCATTGTCCCATCTAAAAACCCCCATGAAGCCGCTCTTCCACACCCATCCCAAAGAGGGCAAAATCATATTTAACAGGATCATCCGGATCGAATTCCCGCAAACGGCGGGTGAGTTCCATGGCGGTCAACCAATCGGTCTGTTTGCGTTCGATCAATCCCAGTTTCCTGCCTACACGGTCCACATGCAGGTCGCAGGGGCAGATCAACTGATAGGGTTTGATGCGTTTCCACAGGCCAAAATCTACGCCCTTATCATCAGAGCGTACCATCCAGCGGAGAAACATGTTGATGCGTTTGCAGGCGGCTTTGCGTTCCGGGCTGGCAATATGTTTTTTTGTTCTTCCCGGTGCTTCCGGTAGTTGAAAAAAGAAGCGGTGAAAATTGGACAACAGCCCCTCCATTGCATCCACATCAGCTGTCCATCCCAAAACAAATGCATCTTCTAAACTTTCATGGTTTTTATATAACCAGGAAAAAAATGCAATAAAATAAAGCGTGTCTATGTCGTTAAAAGTACGGTGCTTAAAATCCAAAAAAGGCTTGAGGTCCTCTTCCTGATGGTGCAGCATAAATTCATGTGGCGCATTGTCCATCATGGACAGTAAGTCCAGGCACTTGTTGATGATGGTTTTGCGCTGCCCCCAAGCCAAGATAGCGGCAAAAAAGCCAGCAATCTCTATATCCTGCTTTTTGGAAAAGCGATGGGGAATAGATACCGGATCAAGGGGGATAAATCCTGGCTGGTTGTATTCGGATACTTTTTGCTCCAAAAAATCCTTTAAATCCATCTTAGAGCGCCACATTTACTTCCCCGCCCTGTATACCGTCAAACCACTTGAAATGGAGTTCTTTTTCCTTCCTTTCAGAAAGGTGCCAGTCAAAACATTTGATATTGGTAAGGGCTGTTATGCTATCTCTGTCCGGGTCATAAAGACAAATGTCAAAATCCGGTAATTGTTTGGATTCCGTGGCATTCCATTTTTCCAGGATAAGTCCTTCATCTATGAATTTGACCTTGCTGCCAAAAAAATGTTCCTCCAAGACAGATGGAACACCGTCTTTCCTTCTTAAGCGATAGCAAGTAGGGCCAAACATGATCTGTTTGTACATTTTGGCTTCCAGCAGTCCATTGGTTTGCGGCAATGCTTCCCAGTCTGATTTTTGTACAGTAACCTGCTCACCTTCAGGTCTTAGACTAGCCAAAAGCCTGGACAAAGCGGAAAAGAAATAAGTCACTCCTACGAAGAGAAGGCCAAAAGTGGCCATGATAGGGTAGGATAATACAAAAATGGTATTCCACAGGAACCTAAAAATTTGGTCAAATATCAATCGGGTCTTACTCATTGGACAGCTAATACTGACACAAAGGTAAGGTGAACCTTTTGCAATCCCAAAAAAGAAGGTTGAGCTCGGCCTGTCTTGCGTTTTTTTTAGAAATAACGCATCAGGACAATATTGAACTGTGCCATGTGGTCATTGCGGTTGTTGTACCCCATGTTGCCATCCAGGTCATCAGCAAAGGTATGCATAAAAGTTCCCTCCAGCCCTATGTTATAAATGTAACCGATCCTGTAACCAATTCCGACCCTTAAAGGAATATAGGAAGTAACTGTACTGACACGCACCGATTCACTGCCGTTTGTATGAAGGACACTTTGCCTTCTGTTTACAAACATGGCCCCCAGTCCTAATCCTCCGTAGGCGTTGAAGCGGGGGCGGTCGCTTACATGCTGCTTAGGAAAAAGCAAAAACTGTGGCACTATGTCAAAATAAAATGCACCTCCACGGAAAGCATAGGCTTGTCTTTGGTTTCCCCAGTTTTCTCTGGTCCCTTGCCGGAAACCGTCCCAGCTTACCAGGCGCTGATAACCGGAGGTGAAGCGCAGTTGCAAAAAGTTTGTCAGGTTTTTGCTGTATCCGAGGGAGATATTCGTTTTAACAGGGAATTCCATATTGGGGTAATTTCCCCCGTTATCCCCATAGAAAACCGCTGGACCTATGCCCAGATAGAACATTTGGTTTTTGTCCGAAGAGGGTTTTTCTAAATTTTGCGCATTTATATGGGATGTGCTGCTATAAATTGCCAACACCAGTAATCCCAAAACAAGCATTTTCAATTTCCCTGTGGGAAATGGAGTGATCCTGATTTTTTCCATTTTTGGATAAACTTAAAATAATACAATAATCAGTTCCAATAAAAACTAGGGCAAAACAGAATCAAAGTAGAGCAATAAATGCTCCAAAATGATGTATTCGATGTAAAATAAACTTTATTTTTTTTAAAAATTACAAAATTCTAAGAATTACTCAAAGTACTTAAGATAATTTCCTTGATTTTCAACGCTATAAATAATAATCAAGTCTTGTGCTAGATGGAGGATATTTGGTTTTATTGGTAAAAAATCGCGCCTTTTTTCCTTTCTAAATAGCACAATCCATGTTAGGAATACTATATTTGAGCTTTGTACGGGATCGAAGAACATAACTGAATTGGGTGAAATAATTGCAGTTTTTCATGTTCAGATCAAGTAAACCACAATTAATTCCTTGTACGGACAATCATTCCCTTAGCTTTGGTTTAAGTGATGTGTTTCAATATTGTATTGGACCATGTGACTGAAAGGGCGAAGCCATGCATGATTTCAAAAAAATTTAGTAAAAATTGATATGGGCTTATGCTTTGCTTATCCCGAAAATCAATGCTCCATGAACCTTTAAGCAGAAGGAAAGACATCTCAAAATATATTTCTTCCCTATAAATGCTTATTATTGTGCTTTTAATGGAATGATAGCAATAATTTTGGATTCAGGATACTTATCAAAACATACTATTCGTAAACAATTCATTTAGTTTTTTTAGAAAATGAAAACCATTAATGTAATTCTCAGTGGCGGTGTAGGTTCCAGACTTTGGCCACTATCAAGAAAGAGTCGTCCCAAGCAGTACCTGCCGATATTTGAGGGTGAAACCTTATTTCAGAAAACAGCCAAACGGAATTTGGCATTTTCGGATGAGGTCTTGGTAGTCGGTAACAAGGAGAACTACCTGCTTTCCCGGAAGGACCTGAAAAGATCAGGCATAAGTGCCTACAGAGAGGTCATTGAAGCCTGTCCCAGGAATACTGCTGCAGCCATTACTTTTGCTGCATTGGTATCTGAACCGGAGGACATTTTGCTTGTAACCCCTTCCGACCAATTGATAGAGGAAGGAGAAGCTTATGAAATGGCAGTAAATAGGGGGCTTGAACTTGCAAAGCAGGGCTTTATCGTCACATTTGGGTTGCGTCCTACCAGACCTGAAACAGGATATGGTTACATAGAAGCATTCGGCGAAGATGTCAAAGCCTTTCGCGAAAAGCCTGATAAAATTACGGCCCAAAGCTTTCTTGATCAGGGTAACTTTTACTGGAATTCAGGTATCTTCTGCTTCCAGGCAGGGGTATTTTTGGATGAATTGGCCAAGTTTGAACCCAATGTATACCTGCGTTCTTTTATGGCCAAAAAGGAAATGAAAGAGCATATGCTTCCTGAGGAACTCTCATTGGAAATTCCCTCTATATCCGTGGATTACGCGGTCATGGAACGTACGGAAAAGATCAAGGTAGTGCCCTCATCATTCCATTGGTCGGATATGGGTTCATTTGAATCCATTTACGATTACCTGATTGAAACCGGACATCCAACAGATGATTTTGGCAATATGGTGATCGGCAGTGAACTGCATACGGAATTTACAGGGTTGAGCAATACCATATTGATCCATACTGAGGATGCCATTCTTGTCCTGCAAAAAGAAAACGCACAGGAAGTGAAGCAGATTTATGAACGCCTGGTGAA
>NZ_SLAP01000174.1 GCF_007126775.1 Cecembia sp.
AGAGTTCCATGTATTTTTGATGGACAAAGACCTCTTCGAAAAACAGTACATGGCCAAAATGTCGGTGGATGGTTCTGCCATAAACAGCTTCAATAACCTCTTCAGCCGCTTTTCCAGAGAACTCGCCAAGGACCTCAGCAACAAAGGATTTATCCTAAGACCTGCGGTATTGTAATCCCAGTATTTAGGGTCTGTTTGAAATACCACAGCATCACCCTGATAATCCTGCACGCCTTTTACATCGCTAAAAAAATTTATGCCTGATTTTACAGTCCATACCTGAAAAAAGACCGTTTGGAAAAAATGTTTGGAACTTCATCAAATCCCTAAGGCCAACGATTAGTTTTGATGCACTTTCTGGTATCCCACAAGTCGGATTGGATGTAAAAGACACCCCAAAACAAGTAAAGGAGATCTTTCAGTTTTTGGTTCAACAAGATGTCCCAATAGTAGTTGCCATCGATGAATTTCAACAGATAGGTAACTATCCCGGAAAAAACACGGATGCCTGGCTTAGGGGATTGATACAGTCACTACCCAACGTGCGTTTCATTTTTGCAGGCAGTCAGCAACATATACTCAGTAGTATGTTTTCAGAACCTGGGAGACCTTTCTTTAAAAGTGCCAGTCCATTGAAAATTGAAAAAATCGATCAGCAAGCATATGCAAAATTTATTGAAGAAAAGTTTGCTGATGAGGGCAGAAGTATTTCTCCTTCGATCATTTATCAAATGCTAGATTGGACCATATGCCATACTTATTACGTTCAGCTATTTTGCAATAGGGTGTTTCAAACTGGTAAGGAATTTATAGAAGAACAACTTTGGCATCAAGAAGCCAATAGAATTCTCCAAGAACAGGAACCATTCTTTTTCCATTACAGGGGTCTATTGACCATTCAACAATGGAAGCTTCTAAAAGCAATTGCTCTAGAAAAAGAAGTCATCGAGCCCACATCCAAAGCGTTTGTTTCAAATTATAATTTGGGAAGCCCTTCCACTGTCCTAAGATCATTAGAGGCATTGCAATCAAAGGAACTGATTTATAAGGAATACAAGAAAAATGGTATAGCATTTTACGGAGTATATGACGTCTTTTTCCAAAGGTGGATGGACCGGCAAGTTTAACCCGAAATATGCATATTACGGCTCCAACTCCAAACATGCTTCTAAACCGTTTACCACAAAGTAGGAGATTTTTTGACCCAATTGACATAAATTAAAAGGAGCATAGTCTAAGTCTTACCAAAATCAACAATTTATGAGATACTCCAATAGACAATTTTCCTGGCTCATGACCTTACTATTTTGTGGGTTAAGCACTGTATTGTTCGCTCAGAGAAGAGATAGTTCCACCCCTCCTTCTGTGAATGAACTGCTTTCGGAAACCACTTTTCGCGGGCTGGAGCTTCGAAGCATCGGGCCGGCATTCATGTCAGGAAGGATAGCGGATGTGGCTATCGACCCAACCAACGAAAGCACCTGGTATGTAGCTGCTGGTTCTGGCGGAGTTTGGAAAACGACCAATGCGGGAGTTACTTTTACGCCCATTTTTGATAACCAAGGTTCATATTCTATTGGCTGCGTAACCATTGATCCATCTGACCCGATGATCATTTGGGTGGGTACCGGAGAAGAAGGTGGAGGTCGACACTTTGGATTTGGTGACGGTATTTACCGCTCAGAAGATGGTGGTACCACATGGGAAAAACGTGGCTTACCGGATTCTGAACACATTGGGAAAATCATTGTCCACCCAGACAATAGCGACGTGGTATTTGTTGCTGCGCAAGGTCCCTTATGGAGTGCCGGTGGTGAAAGAGGCTTTTACAAAAGTACGGATGGTGGTAAAAACTGGAAAAAGACCCTGGGTGACGATCAGTTCACAGGTGTAGGGGATATCGCCATAGATCCAAGAAATCCTGACAGAATCTATGCGGTTACCTGGCAACGCCAACGTACCGTTGCGGCCATGATGGGTGGAGGAGTTAAAAACGGCATTTTCAGAAGTGAAGATGGTGGAGAAACATGGATACAATTGACCAATGGTCTTCCTTCCGGTAAAATGGGAAAAATAGGACTGACTATCTCACCGCAGCAACCGGATGTGGTCTACGCTGCCATAGAACTTGATCGAAGAACAGGTGGTACTTGGCGATCTGCTGACCGGGGTATGAATTGGGAGAAAACATCGGATGTGGTAGCCAGTGCCACAGGTCCACACTATTACATGGAGCTCTTTGCCTCTCCTCATCAATTTGACCTGATCTATATGATGGATGCCAGTATGAAATACTCTTCCGATGGAGGGAAAAATTGGCACATCGTCAACAGGGATCATATCCATGGTGATTTCCATGGCATGGCATTCAAAAAAAGCGATCCCAACTATGTGATGCTGGCGACTGACGGCGGACTTTATGAAAGTTTTGATCTAGCCAAAAATTGGAGATTCATGCCCAACTTGCCGATTACCCAGTACTACAAAGTCTCTCTCGATGATGCTGAGCCATTTTACAACATCTACGCCGGGACACAAGATAATGGAACGCACGGAGGACCTTCGCGTACGGACAATGTGCAGGGAATCCAAAACTACGACTGGAAACTTGTACTCAATTGGGACGGTCACGCCACAGCCACCGAGCCAGGCAATCCGGATATCGTCTATGCCGAACGCCAACAGGGTACCCTCAGCAGATTGGACATGTCTACCGGTGAAGTAGTGGATATTCAGCCTCAGGCTGGTGAAGATGATCCGCATGAGCGGTATAACTGGGATGCACCCATTCATGTGAGTCCGCATTCTCCTAGCCGACTGTATTTTGCATCATACCGTGTATGGAAATCCAACAACCGTGGCGAT
>NZ_SLAP01000251.1 GCF_007126775.1 Cecembia sp.
CTAAAACCTGTTTTCAGGGATTTGAAAACCTGCTCGATCTGTAAGGCCAATTCCCTTGAGGGAACGATGATCAGAGCCTGAATACTTCTGGAAGTGGGATCCAGGTTTTTGAATAAGGGAAACAAAAAAGCCAGGGTTTTACCGGAACCTGTTGGCGCCAGTAACATGATATTGGGGTTTTCTACTGTTGCCTCGATAAATGCCCGCTGCATATCGTTGAACCCTGCTATTTCCAGACTGCTCAAAAACTGTTGTTCCAAATCTTTATCCATTTTGCTAAAATAGTTGAAATAAAGTTGAAATACTGCTGACGCGAAATATTGTAGAAATGGTAAGAGAGATATTGGTAGATGTTTTTTTAAATGTAAAATGCAGAATGAAGAGTGATGAATGAAGAATGGATTGGAGCTTTGAGGGTTGACGGGATCGGTGTTTGAGGAGAAAGAATTTTTTGGATTACACCGAGAGACACAGAGTAGACACTGAGATACACGGAGGTAGAATCAAGGGAAAAGGGAAAAGTCGGATTTCGGAAGGCGGATTTCGGAAGTGAAACATTAAGGAGTTAAGGTTTTTAAGGGGGTATGAACGTTAAGAAAATGTCCAGTGGATATTTTTAGTGAGGGGCCAGGGTGTAGGGTAGGAATAATAAGAGCCAAGAGCCAAGTAAAAAGTAGAGTTCAATTTACACAAGGGCTGCTATTGTCAAAGGCCTCAACTTGTCATTTCTACGAAGAAGAAATCTAAAAAATGATGGACTTGCTGTGCTTCTCGGAATTTACAATTTCTTGAAGCGATACCGCGGATTTTCAATCCGCAAATGACTGTCCACTCCTGCCTGCTGCAGGCAGGAATTACACGGATGTACACAAATTCTTTGGGTTTGGTGCTTTTGTGGGATCTCAAATGGGTAAATCAGATCACCGGCACCATGGGAAATTGAATTAGCGCAAGGCTTTCAAATTTTCACTAATGATCTTCTTCGTATAATGTGCAAGAATAGGGCCGAGGGCCCTTGATAGCAAAGGATAGGGTGATGCCCTATCCCAAGTGAACATGTATCGTCTCCCAAGCCGACCGGGGCTGAAAGCCACAGATATCTTAAATATTACCGCTTTATATATTCTATATTGGAAAAAAAGCTTCGCTTTTTTAGTATTTAACCACAGATGAATGATGATGAACACACCTGCCAGACGCAGGCTGGGATAAAACGCTTCGCTTTTTGGCCTACTTGGAATTTACAATTTCCTGATGCGATACCGCGGATTTTCAATCCGCAAAAAAGGATATTAACCACACCTGCCAGCTGCAATGATGAACAGTCCCGTCTCCTTGCAGTCAGCAGGCAGGGATTAACGCAGTTGAACGCTGGAAAAAAAGCCCAATGCTATCTGATAGGCAGGAATTTCTAAGGGTAGAAACAATCCCAAAGGGATTGATTACCTTCAGATTATTTACCCCAGATGAAATCCGTTGGATTGGAAACTCCGGAAATTCAGTTTCACCAAAAATTCAAACTATCGTATTTAAAATAGGTTGGATTATTTGTAACTTCGTTTTACTATATTTTAACCTTTACATTTATGAAAAGAACGCTACTCTTGATCATTTTTATGATTCAATTTTCCATCCTGGTACAGGCCCAGAAAGAAGTCAGCCTATTTCCCAAAACTTATTGGAGCTCTGGAGGGGAATGGATATTCTCCGGTGGTACGGTAGATGGTTACAACAATGTGGTCCGATGGGCCCCTGTGATCAACATACAGAATATTCTGAACTTTGATCAAAGCACAAACTTTGGCTGGTTTACCGGTCTCAACCTTAGGAATGTGGGTTTTATTTTTGATGAATCCCCATCCATCAGAAAAAAAGTAAGGACCTACAACCTTGGCGTCCCTATCGGTGTCAAAATCGGAGACCTTAACCGGCAGTTTTTCTTTGCCGGGTATGAACTCGAATGGGCATTCAACTATAGGGAAAGAACTTTTAGGGATGAAAGAAGAGTTGACCGATTCAATGTCTGGTTCAGTGACCGGGTCAATTTGTGGCAAAGTTCCTTTTTTGCGGGGATGACACTGCCCGGAGGTACGAGCATCAAGGTAAAGTACTACCCGACGGAATTTTTCAACAGGAGTTTTACAGCCACGGATCCGGATACCGGTGCCAGTTTTAGACCTTATGAAAATTTTCAGGCCAATGTGTTTTATGTTTCTTTGAGTTTTAATGTATTCAAAGCAGGTAAATTGTCCTTAGGGGATAATTGATCTTAAAATTGGTAAAAAAACTCCTCCATCAGGAAAGTGTCAATAGCACAGCTAGACAAATCCAAACTAATACTAATCTCCCCAAGGTGCTTTGCCAAAAAAATGCGTCGTATCCTGGAAAAACAAGGATTACAAATCCTAGGAATCAGGGTTCGGGATTGTAAATTCCGAACCCTGATAAAAAAAGCTCATGAAGCAAAACACAAAAAGGCAGGATTTAACCCCACCTCTTTGTGCAAGTAGTCCAGATCAACTTAATTTAAACCTGATTGGAAGCCGCACTTTGACTGCAACTTCTTGGTCTCTTTGCTTTCCAGGGATCCAGTCAGGGGATTGGCGGATGACACGTAGTGCTTCTTCGTCACAGCCGCCACCTATGCCCTTAAGAATTTCAGGATTGGTTACCCTGCCATCAGGTTGGACTACAAAAACCACAAAAACGGTACCCTCTATCCCAGCTTCTTTGGCTTTGTCCGGATAATGCAAGGTGCTGGAGAGGAATCTGCTCCATTCTTCCATTCCTCCTTTGAATTGGGGTGCTTCTTCCACTACATCAAAAACTTCATTAGCTGCGGCAATTTGTGCAGGGA
>NZ_SLAP01000166.1 GCF_007126775.1 Cecembia sp.
CCAAAGTTTATTTGGTTAGTTTTTCCCTCCAAGCATGACCTCTGAAAAAAATCAAGTACCTTTGCACAAAAAATTGTAGTCATGACCGAAAATACACACAAAGCAGGATTTGTCAATATCATTGGAAAACCCAATGTCGGCAAGTCCACGCTTATGAATGTGCTTATCGGTGAGCGACTTTCGATCATCTCCTCCAAGGCCCAGACCACCAGACATAGGATTATGGGCATCATCAATGATGACCAATACCAAATCGTGTTTTCGGATACACCGGGTATGCTCAAACCTAAGTACGAGCTACATAAGAACATGATGAGTTTTGTCAATATGTCCCTGGAGGATGCAGATGTGATTCTTTTCGTAACCGATCTATTTGAAACCGATGAGGAAATAGAAGACGTGATTGAAAAGATGAACAAGTCAGGTGTTCCTGTACTCTTAGTCATCAACAAAATTGACCTGTCCAAGGAGAATCAATTGGAAGAAGTGACGGCTTATTGGACGCAGCGTATCCAAACAGATGCGGTGATACCAATTTCTGCTACCGAAAGTTTCAATACCGAACGCATTCTTCAGGAAATCCTGGACAGACTTCCAGTGCATCCCCCCTTTTATGATAAGGAGGAACTTACAGATAGGCCTGAGCGCTTTTTTGCATCTGAAATTGTAAGGGAGAAAATCTTTCTCAACTATAAAAAAGAAATACCTTACAGTACAGAAGTGTACATAGAGGATTTTTTAGAAGAGGAAAAAATCATTCGCATCCGTGCAGTAATTTATGTTGAACGCAATAGCCAAAAAGGCATCATCATAGGGGAAGGCGGAAAAGCATTAAAAAGAGTAGGTATGCAGGCCAGAGAAGAAATGGAAAAATTTTTCGGAAAAAAAATCTTTCTGGAAACCCATGTGAAAGTGGCTGAAAACTGGAGAAAAGATAAAATTAAGTTGAAACGATTTGGTTACGACCAATAAGAAGAGCAGATAATGGCAAATATAGTAGCAATAGTGGGTAGACCCAATGTTGGAAAATCTACCTTTTTCAATAGATTGATTGAAGAGCGCAAAGCAATAGAGGATAATGTCTCTGGCGTAACCCGAGACCGTCACTATGGACATGCCCAATGGGGAGGGAAGTTTTTTTCGGTCATTGATACTGGGGGCTATGTCATCGGTTCTGATGATGTATATGAGGCTGAAATCCGAAAACAAGTAAAATTGGCCATTGAAGAGGCGAATGTAATCCTATTGGTAGTTGATTGCCATGATGGTCTTACAGATCTGGATAAGGAATTTGCCAATGAACTGAGGAGTACTCAGAAACCCATTTATATTGTCGCCAATAAGGCAGATAGCCCAGAGAAAACCCTGCTCGCCGCAGAATTTTATGGTCTGGGCCTGGGAGATAATGATGTGTTTCCCATCGTTGCGGTAAGTGGTAGTGGTACCGGTGACCTGCTGGATGAAGTAATCAAAAATTTTCCTGACGAGGGAGAAGAAGACCCGGATGAAGGCATCCCCAAGATAGCCATTCTGGGACGTCCCAATGTGGGTAAATCCTCCTTTCTCAATGCACTTTTGGGTACAGAACGTTCTATAGTAACCAATGAAGCAGGTACCACCAGAGATGCCATACATACCCGGTACAAACTCTTTGGAAAGGATTTTATCATCACAGATACTGCCGGTATCCGTAAAAAAGCCAAAGTAAAAGAAGATATCGAGTTCTACTCTGTTATGCGATCTCTTAGAACACTGGAAGAATCGGATGTATTGATCATTATGGTGGATGCGACCCGAGGCTTGGAAGCCCAAGACATTAATCTGATCTCTTTAGGGATAAAAAACAATAAAGGTATCATGATCATGGTCAACAAATGGGACCTGATCGAGAAGGATCACAAAACCTTGGACAAAATCAAAAAGGATATGTTGGAGAAACTGGGTGAAAACCGCTGGATCCCCATTATTTTCACTTCGGTAGAGGCCAAGCAGCGGATATTTCAGGCGATTGAACTGGCAGTAAAGGTGTACGATAACAAAACAAGGAAAGTGGCCACCTCAAAACTGAATGATAAAATCCTTCCTGAAATAGAGAAATATCCCCCTCCAGCGAATAAAGGGAAATATATCAAAATTAAATATATCACCCAATTACCTACTAAGAATCCTGTATTTGCATTTTTCTGTAATCTGCCACAGTATATCAAAGAACCCTATACAAGATTCTTGGAAAACCGATTAAGGGAAAACTTTGATTTTGAGGGAGTTCCAATAAAAATCACCTATAAAAAGAAATAAAAATAAATTTCCTTATTTTACTTGTTAATTATCTGAATGGCAGTACCTTTGCACGCTTAATTTAAGAAACAAAAAATTATGAAAAAGGTATTTGCATTATTCGCTATCACTGGCATGTTGTTCGCAGCATCTTGTGGCAACAAAGCGGAAGACACAACTGAAGAAGTAGAAGTAATCATCGAAGATACTGAAGAGGCTATCGAAGATGCTGCTGAAGCGATCGAAGAAGAAGTTGAAGAGGTGGTTGAAGAAGTTGAAGAGGTAGTAGAAGGTTAATGCTAACTTCTAAAAAAAAAGAGGCTGTCCTTAATAAGGTCAGCCTTTTTTTTTATTTTGCTGGCAACAAAATGAGTCAAGAAGATCAATTTTTAAACGCCTTTAAAAAGCACCTGCCCGAAGAGGCGGTTAACTATTGTTTTCAGCTATGGAAGCAACAGCCTTTTCATTTTCACATTACCAAAAGTAGGGCATCCAAACTTGGGGACTTTCGGTATCGCAGGGATAGGAAAATACAAACCATTACGATCAATCATAACCTGAGCCCCTATCAGTTTCTGATCACTTATGTACATGAAGTGGCCCATCTTAGGGCTTTTGAAAAGTATGGATTAAAAATCAAACCGCACGGATTAGAATGGAAACAGACATTCAGGGAATTGATGCTTCCTGTACTTTCAGAAGAGATTTTCCCTAAAGATATTTATTTGGCACTAAATAGGCACATGAGAAACCCCAAGGCCAGTACAGGAGCAGATTTGATTTTGGCAAAAGTCCTGAAACCTTATGATCAGAATTTCAGTCCGGACAAAGCACTATTGATTGATCTGCCCATTGGAGAGATATTTTTCATACAAGGGAGAAGATTCAGAAAAGATCAGACCAGAAGGACCAGAGTCGTTTGTGAAGAATTATCCACGGGGAGGAAGTACCTTATCTCCGCCCATGCAGAAGTAAAGAAATCGCATCAAGATAACTGATCTTTTTCTTCTCCGATCTGATTGGTCTCTTGAGAAAAATCCTTGGGTTGTGGCAGATCACTCAGGCTATTGATGCCAAAATACTCCATGAACTTGTTGCTCGTTCCGTATAAAAGCGGCTTACCTATAGCATCAGATTTTCCTTTGATCGCCACAAGTTCTTTTTCAAGAAGTTTTTGAATAGAATAATCACAGCTAACTCCTCGGATTTGCTCTATTTCTGTTTTGGTTACTGGTTGTTTGTAGGCAATGATAGACAAAGTTTCCAGCTGCGCTGTGGACAGTCTTTTCTGGGACTGTTGTTTTAGCAAAATGGAAATACTGCTTTGGTAGGCTGGTTTTGTTAAAAACTGATACCCTCCGCCCAATTGCTCCAATGCAAAAGAAAATTCCTCTTGCTGATATTTGTCCTGCAAATCATTCAAGGCCTCTTGTATATGTTCAAAGGGTACCTCTGATTCAAACATCTCCGTTAGACATTTCTGAATTTCTTCTATGTCTAAGGGAGATGGAGAACAGAAAACCAATGCTTCTATGTGTCGATGTAAAAATTCCAATTTATTTCTTGGCAAGTTTGGCTTCAATAGAATGCATGGTATGGGGAACAGCTCTCAGTCGTTCTTTGGAAATCAGTTTCCCAGTATCTACACAGACCCCGTAAGTACCGTTTTTGATCCTAACCAAGGCATTTTCCAGATTAATGATAAATTTTTGTTGACGTGCTGCCAACTGGCTCATACTTTCTCTTTCCAACGTATCTGCTCCATCTTCAAGGAGTTTGGAAGTAGATGCTGTAAAATCTGTCCCACTGTCATTTTTTTTACTCAGCGTTTCCTTCAACATAGTGAGCTCCTCTTTGGCAATAGCCAGTTTCTTGAGGATAATTTCTTCAAATTCCTTTAACTCCTCTGGAGCGTAGGCAGTTTTTCCTTCTTGGCTCATAACAAATTCTTTTTGCGGTTTATATCCTCCAATCCTGTCCTGCGATTGAAAAGTCCCCTAAATTACGCTTACCATTTTAAAATCAAAAATAAAAAACCGCCATGCAGGCGGTTTTATAATTTAAGAAAGGTTTTCAAGTCGTTTTTGAAGTACTTTTTCGTCCATAATGAGTTTGTATTTTATACTTAAATACCTTTGAATGACCTTCAGGTTTTTTCCTTTTTGAATGAAATAAGTTTTTAGGGTTTGAGTGATCAGGTCAGGTTTCATAGGGATATAGGTTTATTTTCTCCTTTAAGATACTACAAAAGCGGGATTTAAGTTGTATTAATACTAAAAAAAAGTTCCTACAATGATCGTACTTTTAAAGGATTTAACATTCCCATCTAGATCAAAAAATTCCCCCAAAAGCACATAATGCCCTGGCCTGACTTTTCTTTCCCGAAGATCAGTGCCATCCCATAAATAAAATCCTTCTTGACCCCAAACCGCATTTTGGCAAATTTCACGTACCAAAGTCCCGTTAAGTCCATAAATACGCATATTGGCAATCATCCCAGGGACTTCCATCTTGTAGCTTATGGTTACAAAAGCATCCTGTCCAGGACTCTCGGGATTAAAAACTTTAGGATAGATCTCTATGCCAAAGCCTTCCTGACCTTCAAAAACCTGAGAATTTCTGGTACCGGGGGTGGCAAAACCTATGGAAGCAGCTGCAGACTGCCAATTGTTTGGGTCATCCACAGGAGCAGTAGGCGAAAGGCGTTCGAGAGAAACCCCACGCCTGTCCCTCAATAAAGGATGGTGCATGCGCTCATGATAACTGAAAATTTCCATTAGATTTTCATCAGGGTTCAATAGTACCACATTGCCACTAGCAATGGGATAACTTGGCAGGGTATTCAGAAGGATGAATCTGTCTGGCTTCCCCTTTGGATATTCCTGATAAAGTTTTTCCACGTCGGTCGTAAAAACCAAATGGCTGAAGGGCTCTAGAATGTAGTCTTCTGTAAAAAGTATCCTCCTATTGGCAACCTCAGCTGTTGAATTCAGATTGGCCAGTTTCCAGTCCCTTAGATTAATGAATTTTCCTGACCTGTTATATATTTCTACAAATTTCGGTGCCTGTAATCTGGCATTGAAGAGCACTTCATTGATCACAATGTCCCCTTCGGCTGCTTCACTAGGCCGGGCCATCCATGCCAACTGGTTTTTATCGTAAAGATTTCCACTACAATCCCGAAGGTTGTTGATTTTTACCTCATACCTGGTACCCTCTTTGAGCTCCTCCTCAAAGTCTAAAATAAGCTGATTGGGTGCTGGGCCTAACTCCACTTTGCGTAGGCTAATTGAAGGTTTAAATGACAGGGATACGCTTTGAAGATTGGTATTCAGGATTTTGGAAAAATGCAAGATGGCCCGCCGCTCACCGACCCAAATGCCCTTCAAAAACTTTGGTGGGCTTAAATCAGGGCTGGTTTCATATACAGAGTTTTGTTTCCCCGGAGTACCCCTTTTTTCATTCCTTGACGTTTTCAGGTTTTCTGGTAAGTGACATATCAAATAAGGATTTATAATTTCCAAACTATAACCTCCCCTTGCAAAATCTGTCCCACCAAAGGAAGTGCTGGTGTAATTCAAGCTGTCCAATACCATGCCATCACTGTCAAAAAGCTTTACCTGATCAGCAGTATTCAGTAAGGTGGGCCAGTTACTCAAGCCCAATACCTCTCCATATTTTTCAAATTCCCCAGCCCTGGTCCTCGGACATAAGATGAGATAGGATTGAGGACCAAGCACCGCTGAAGGCAAGGTAGTTACCCTCCGAGAATTGGCCAACTGCATACCACCTAGATAGATGTTGTTATCTGTAGGATTGTAAAGTTCTACATATTCTACATTAGGGAGACTATTACCTGGTCTTGGTGCAGGCATCAACTCATTGACTACAATGGATTTGAAACTTAGCGTGGCTTCCTTTTCGAAAATAAATTCAAAATCATAGTTTTCCCCTAAGTTGCCACTCAGGTCACTGGCTTTGGTAATATGCAAGGTATAAGTCTTGCCTACTTCAAATTCGCTTGGAAAAGTAAGGATAACCTGACTGTCATTTTTTTGGAGCAGAATGTTACTAGGAGAAATACCCCCAACTTGATACATATCCGGCAGTAAAGCATAAATAGGGTCCAGCGGTTCAGAAAATATCACCAGTATTTTATCTGACTCAAGAGGAGCCACTTTAACGATTTCGGGTGGGGTTCTGTCCCAGAAAAAATCCCTTTTAGAAGCATGTATCGGCAGTCCCCGAATACTTTTTCTTGCAGGAAGTAATAAGCTGAAAATAGGACCTTCTTCAAATGGGCTTTCTGACTTTAAGCGGATCTGAAAAGCATTGGGGAAAGTTGGAATGAATGTGATTTCGGGATATTCCAGTACCTGAAAATCTGCTGTAGAAAAACTGTTAAAATCCAGTGGAATGAAAGAAAATATCTCCAATTGCTCCTGATCGGAGAGGAATAATTGTTCAATGCGGTCCTCATACCGAAATATTTTTGAAAGCGTGCCGGATTGGACTTCGCCTAGGTGATTTTTGATTTCTTTGGCCTCCAACCTGAGCCATTGATCCAGCTCAAATTCCCGTTCAAAAATTAAATCTATTTGGTAGCGGTTTTCATTTACCGCAATGTCAATAGGCTGTTGGCTATTGACCAGGAAATGGGAACTCCTACTCACAGAAGCTTCTTCGAAGATATGACTGAAACTAAGTCTTAATATATGGGGAGCTGTAAGCAATACTTCTCCCAACTGAATCTGCCTGTTGTCCAAACCAATACTTGTAAATGGGGTCAAAATACCCTTTTTATCCTGAAGATTGAAAATGTTGATTGGGAGTATTTCGTTAGGAATTAATTCGGGAGATTCCAGTACCAAAAGGGTGTCCGATGGAAAAGATAAAGTCAATCCCCTTAAATAGCCTGCTTCTATCTGTCCGATAAGGGGAGGAGCGATAGCCTTGTCCAAGTGCATGGCAATCCTAAAGGGATCTAGTAAAAAAGCTTTTTTTATCTTAATGGGGTCTACTACCTCATCCCCATCAAAAATCCCAAAATCATCCATAAAAAATCTGGCGCCTGAACCAGAACCCCCGCCCAAACCCACTTCAATTTTGACAAAAACCTCTTCTTCCATTCGGTAAGCTTCGGGAATGGGAAGTTCTATGAGTTGGAATTCTGTATCCTGATTAGGAAAAGAGAAATCCTCTCCCAACTCATAGGAGTATTTAAAATCCTCAAATCCTGAATTGGAAAAGTAGATACTGACCAAAGCAGATCGGGTTCCTGAGCCATTTCTTTTGGTTTTTGCAAAAAAGGCAATCTTGGCTTGCGTATAATTTACAGGGTCGACTTTGGTGTAAATTTCTCCAGTAAAAGAACTGATAGCTTGCACTGCAAGGGCCCGGCTTCCATTCCTACCTTCTTGGTTGGCCTGAAAAATCCTTGAAGCTGTTGCCCTCACCTCGTTGCCGGACCAATTGGGCAAAAAGGTTTCAGGGTGATTGACTACAAGAAAATCCCTTTCAAAATCCTGAACTTGTGCCCAAATCATACTTTGCCGGAAAAAAAGCAAGCAGGACGCCACATAAAAACACCTTATTAAGCAAAAAGTATCCATATTTTGAAAATATAGAATTCTTCACAGATGAAAGAACTTTATCCGTGTATCTAAATAAATTTTAATTGTTCTTAAAAAAGGAGGCTTAATTTTGAAAATTAAGTAATTATAAGCTCGGGGACTGTCTTTTTTGGGAATTCTTCTTTTACCTTTGCGGTTCATAAAAAAACGCCAAATAAAAATGAAACTAGCCGTTGTAGGAGCTACCGGATTGGTAGGCTCAGAAATCCTAGAAGTGCTGGATGAGCACAATTTTCCATTTAATGAATTACTCTTAGTGGCCAGTGAAAGGTCCGCAGGGAAGAAGATGACATTTAAGGGTAAGGAGTATACGGTAATGGGATTGAAACAGGCTGTTTCTGAGAAGCCGGATATTGCTATTTTTTCTGCCGGTGGCAGTACCTCTCTGGAATGGGCGCCGCAGTTTGCTGCAGTTGGAACCATCGTTATTGACAATTCTTCCGCCTGGAGAATGGACCCTACCAAGAAATTGATTGTACCGGAAATCAATGCCAAGGACCTCAGAATTGATGATAGGATCATTGCCAACCCCAATTGCTCTACCATCCAAATGGTAGTTGCATTGAACCTGCTACACAAAAGATACGGTATAAAAAGGATTGTTGTGTCTACTTATCAGTCAGTAACCGGAACTGGAAAAGCAGCAGTGGACCAAATGATGGCAGAAAGAAATGGACAGCCTGTAGAGATGGTTTATCCTCATAAAATAGATATGAATGTACTTCCTCATATTGATGTTTTCCAGCCCAATGGTTATACCAAAGAGGAAATGAAAATGATTAATGAGACCAAGAAAATTTTTGGAGATGATAACATACAGGTTACGGCTACTACTGTTAGAATCCCCACCATGGGAGGACATTCTGAGGCAGTCAATGTAGAGTTCCACAGGGATTTCGATTTGAAAGAAGTAAAAGAGATTTTGGCCAAAACCCCAGGAGTGGCCATTCAAGATGACCCCGTCAATAATGTATACCCCATGCCTTTGACAGCGCATAAGAAAGATGAAGTATTTGTTGGTAGGCTGAGGAGGGATGAATCGCAGCCCAATACATTGAACATGTGGGTAGTGGCCGATAATCTAAGAAAAGGAGCAGCTACCA
Organism: Cecembia sp.; assembly: GCF_007126775.1. GTDB lineage: Bacteria > Bacteroidota > Bacteroidia > Cytophagales > Cyclobacteriaceae > Cecembia. Next base: position 9,014 of record NZ_SLAP01000166.1, read on the forward strand.
ATGCGGTTCAGATTGCTGAATACCTGAGCGCGCACAGTATGGTCTGAAAAATATTATGCGATGGCTGTTTAAGCCATCGCAATTTTTATTCATTTGAAAAGGGGCGACTTGGAGATTTCAATCATTTACACGGAAAAAGTAAAAAAATTCATCCAGGAATATCTGTATGAGAAAGACCCGTTTAAGCTTTTTTTAAAACTTCAAAGCAAAGTTGATTTCGACTTGAAACTTGCAGTTAATCAATTGACTTCCCGCCAAAAAAGCCTTAAGAAACTCCCCAACTGGGCCAATAATCTGTCACTGTTTTTTCCTGTCAACCTTTCTGTGGAACAGGCTTCTTCTGAGGAAACCGCCAGTTTTAAAGCAGAATTGATAGAAGGAAAATCTATGATGGACCTGACCGGTGTCTCTGGGATAGATACTTTTCACATGGGTGCTCATTTCAAATCGGTAAGTTATTGTGAGCGGGATAAAGATTTGGTGGATATTTTTAGGTATAACATGGATGTCTTGGGCATGTCCCATTTCAAGACTTATCATGGAGATGGGCTGGCAATACTCGCTGGATCCTCGGAGCAATTTGACCTTATATATGTAGACCCGGCCAGAAGGGGTGCCCAAAATCAAAAATTGTATAATTTGGCTGACTGCGAACCGGATGTTTCTACCCATTGGCAATTCCTGAAAACCAAAGCCAAAAGTATTTTGATCAAAGTATCACCCATGTTGGACCTCAAGAAGGCACTGACTGAATTGCCCGATATCCGGGAGGTTTGGGTATTGTCTGTTAAGAATGAGGTGAAGGAGGTACTTTTACTTTGGAAAAGAGATCAAAATTTGCCGGAGCCCCGAATCCATTGTGTAGATTTGGGAACTGCCGGAAGAAAGGAATTCACTTTTTCTTTTCAAGAGGAGGTTGCTGCTCTCAGTGCTTTTTCACCGGTAAAATCCTATATCATTGAACCCATGGCCAGTATTATGAAAGCAGGGGCATTCCACCTTTTTGGTCAGCAATACGGATTGGAAAAACTACATGCCAATAGCCACCTTTATACTACTGATATCTACCTGGAGGAAATTCCAGGAAGGTTTTTTAAAGTGATCAGGGAATTCCAACAGCCCAAAAAAGAAATTAAAACCACTTTCCCCTCAGGGAAAGTGAATGTGATTGCCAGAAATTTCGCACTTTCGGCAGAGGAGATAAAAAAGAAATTCAAACTCAAAGATGGAGGAGAGGATTTCTTGATTTGGACCAAAGTGGGTGACAATTTCAAGGTTTTTCATGCTCGAAAATTGATCTAAAGATATACCTGGAATGCAGGAAATGCTTATCTTTTCCACTGATTCATGATGTCGCTTTCAAAATGAAAAAAATACTACTTCTATTTTGTGCCTTACTTATCTCTTTTCAGGGCTTTGCCCAAATCCAAAAAAACTGGGCTTGGGGAGGTCCTTTGGATCCATTACAAGGGAAGTACCGGGTAATGCATTACCAGTTGGAACTGGAATTGTTCCCGGAATCCCAGGAAATTCATGGGAAAAACAAAATATCTTTTGAATCAGAGGAAAAACTGGATACAATTCGGCTGAATCTAATCGAAGAATACCGGGTGGAAAAAGTAATTATGGACGGTCAGGAGATCAATTTCCGGCATTTTGGAGACACACTGGACATTTATCCCATTGACTGCACATGTGAGGAAGTGGAGGTGTATTATGGAGGAAAGACGCCGATTGCCATCCGACCACCATGGACAGGTGGTTTTACTTGGGAAGTGGACGAGCTGGGTAACCATTGGATGGGCCTTTCATCCCAAAATGAAGGGGCCAAAATATTTATGCCCTGTTTGGACCATCCATCCAGTGAGCCTTTAAATGGGGTGGACCTGATTTTTACTGCACCCCAACCTTATTTTGTGGCCTCCAATGGCAGGTTGGTAGGCAGTAGGGAGTCGGATGGTAAAGTCAGCTACCACTGGACCACCCAATACCCCATCAACAATTATAATATCAACTTTACTTTGGGGATATTCCATGAGGAATCCATTGTTTTTGAAAGTATAGATGGGAAAGAAATCCCTATGTTTGTCTGGGTCTTACAGCAAAACAAGGATCAAGCCTTGCCTCTTTTGGACGTACTGAAAACCTCAGCATCCACCCATGAAAATTATTTTGGCCCTTATCCATTTTCAAATGACAAGATCGCTGTGGTAGAAACTCCCTACCTGGGGATGGAACACCAGACCATCAATGCATATGGAAATAATTTTCAGTTTGAAAAAATCGGAGACGTTACTGCTGATTGGTTGCTTCATCATGAGTTGGGCCATGAATGGTTTGGTAACAAAGTATCCGTTAAAGATTGGGCAGATTTTTGGATTCACGAGGGCTTAACGGCTTATGGAGATTGGCTGTTTTACCTGAAACATGCGGGAGAAGAAGCTTACTTTGAAAAAGTGGCCAGCGTCAAGGCAAATATCAGAAATCTAAGACCGGTAGTCTCGTCTAGAAATTCTACTTCAGATTTTGCCTATCATCCGGAAATTTACACCAAAGGTGCTTTTATTATCCATTCGCTGCGCTATCATATAGGTGATGAATTATTTTTCCCCATGCTAAAGGCCTTTGCATCTGATGAGCGCTTTATCTATGAAAATTTGGTTGAAACCAAGGATTTCACAGGTTTTGTACAAGACTATACAGGACTGGATTTACAGGGCTTTTTCGACCTTTATCTCAAATCTGTTCGTTTACCCGAGGTGAAAATGCGTAAGAAAGGCAGGAAAGGATACCAGGTGAGTCTGCCCAACATTTCCTTCCAAATGCCCATAGAAATCAAAACATCCAACGGTTATGAGCGGCATGTGCTCTCCTCAAAACCTGTTTTGGTAAAAAGTGAAGGGCCAATCGAAATAGATCCCAGGGGTTGGTATTTGTTGTCAAAAAAATGAACAAAAATAAATTGATCCTCCGGATTCCTTTTATCAGCCTTTTTTGCCTGTTGCTTACGGGTCTTCAGGCCCAAAGCCTGCGAGCGCTCTTGGAGGAAGGGAAAACCTTGGTGTTTGCCCATAGAGGAGCAGTCAATCCCGAAATCCCTGAAAATAGCATGAAGGGCATGAAGCAGGCCTTGGATTCAGGGATGTATATGTTAGAGATCGACATCATGGAGAGCCAAGATGGTATTTTGTACCTGCTTCATGACAGGACTTTGGACAGGACAACTTTTGGCACTGGAAATATTTCTGATTGGAGCAGCAAGGATTTGGATAATTTGGGTTTAAAAGGTACAGAGGAGCAACTTCCTCGCTTTGCTGACTTTCTAGCGGAGGCAGCCCAAAATGGACTTTTTTTGATGCTGGATGTAAAAAATGCTCCGCTTGACAAGGTATTGAACTTGGTGGAAGCGGCGGACATGCTGGATAGGATTTTACTTCTCACTTTTTCCCTGGAGCGGGCACAGGAAGCCTTCGCACTAAACCACCGGTTTTTGGTCTCAGTGCTGGTCAAAGAAGAGGAGGAATTTGACGAGTACCTATGTAAAAGCAATGACCCTTATCAGTTGGCTGTTTACCTCAACAAAGACGCTGATCTAATGCTTTATGATCGCGCCAAAAAATTGGGTTTGCCCATCATTACGGACGTAATGGGAAATATTGATCGTCAGGGAATGGATGACCCCACTATTTATAGGGAATTTGTACAAAAAAGAAATCCTGATATAGTAGTGAGTGATTATCCTGTTATTTTAAAGCATGTATTACATTGACCAGGTTTGATTCTTGAAAAGAATTTGGAAAAAAGTTAAAGAGGAATAATATTCATAAACTTTGGATTAGAGAGTTGATTATGTTTTTTTTGTTTTCAACCCAGTAGCCACTTTTTCTCAAACCTAAAAAAGTATCTTAATGGAAAAACATATTTATGACTCTGGGCTGATTGGTAACTGTTCTTATATTGCCCATGTTGAAAAGAACACGAATATCTCTTGGCTTTGCTTTCCGCGATTTGATTCAGATTTTATTTTTGGAGGGATGCTTGATAGGGAGAAAGGTGGTCAGTTTACCATTTTTCCGGAGGCAAAGGACTTTGAATCCACTCAGGCCTATGTTGAAAACACCAATATCCTGGAAACATTCATCAGTGCTGAAGACTACAGCTATAAAGTCACTGATTTTGCCCCGCGGTTTAAGAATTATGACCGGTATTTCAAACCATTAATGCTGGTTAGGATAATCGAACCACTTACCGGAGCACCGAGAATAAAAATTTCCTGCAAACCTGTCAGGGAAAGAGGCAACAAAAACCTTGTCCCCAGTATTGGAAGCAACCATATTCGCTATATGGGAGAGGGGCAGGAAATCAGACTGTCTACCAATGCGGCCCTGAGTTATGTGGTGGAGGAAAAGTATTTTGTGCTTCAAAGGCCTATTTATCTCGTGTTCACTTATGGAAGACCTTTAGAAGCGCCAATTGAGTCAACCTGTGATCGGTTTCTTCGAGCCACTACAGAATATTGGCAATCTTGGGTCAAATCCACCAGTATTTCAACTTTTCATCAGCGCTTGGTTCTCAGGTCTGCACTGATTTTAAAAATACATCAATATGAAGATACAGGAGCAATAATAGCAGCTTCCACGACTTCTCTTCCCGAATCACCGGGGTCTACCAGGAATTGGGACTATCGTTACTGTTGGATTAGAGATAGCTATTACACGCTAACTTCCTTCAACAGTATAGGGCACTTTGAAGAATTGGAAAAATATTTTGAGTTCATTCAAAATCTACCCACAGGTGTGGGAGGCAGGTATCAGCCATTGTATTCTATTACTGGCGAAAGCCTGCTTATCGAGGAAATATTGCCTTTGGAAGGATATTTGGGAAATAAGCCTGTTCGATTCGGAAATCAGGCTTACACACATATTCAAAACGATTTATATGGACAGGTATTGGTTTCTTTATTGCCTTTGTATTCAGATCAGCGCTTTACATCGAAGGAACGCAGCTATTCAGAACCCATGATTATGAATCTTTTGGATAAGATCGAGCAAACAATGCATGAAAAAGATGCAGGACTGTGGGAGTTCAGAAATCTCGCACAGGAACATTGCTATACCTTCCTCTTTCATTGGGCAGGATCTCTGGCAGCTGCTAAAATTGGTAAACGCCTCAAGAATGATGAGATGTACCAAAAGGCCATGTACCTCAAAGATGAGGCGGTCAAAAAAATAGAAGCCTGTTATCTTCCGGACAGAAAAGCTTATGCCCAGGCCATAGGAGTTAACCATATGGATGCTTCGACTTTGCAATTGATTACTATGGGGTATTTTGGAGATGACGTTGAGCGTGCGAATAATCACCTCAAAGAATTGGAAAAGGAACTTTTATCAAAAGGATATTTATTTTTCCGATACAAGCATATGGATGATTTTGGAGTTCCTGACACTACATTTTTGATTTGTGCCTTTTGGTATATCGAAGCCTTGGCTTGTGTCAACAGGCTGGAAGAGGCCGTAGAAGGTTTTGAGACCTTGATCAAATATGCTAACCATCTTAACCTCTTTTCGGAGGATGTAGACCAAAAAACGGGAAGTCAGTGGGGCAATTTCCCTCAAGCCTATTCTCATGTAGGATTAATGAATGCTGCGTTTAGAATTGGGAAAAAACTCGACCGTCCCAACTTTCTTTAAAAATGAGGCTGTCTCATAAGTGAAAATTCCAAAATTTTATTTGGGGCTAGATTTAACTAATCTTCACGTCTTTGTTCTTTTGTAGCATTTTTGGACAATTTTAGGCACAAAGATTCTGAGTCACAAAAAGCCTAATTGTAAAAGAGATGCTTTATTTGGAAATTAAATTTGGAAGACGATTTATGAGACAGCCTCTTCTTACTCCATCAGTTTTTTAAGTAATTCCCGAACTTCTCGGAAGGATTTTATATTGTAATTGGCTTGTGTAAATGCGTACCCTACCCTGATAGAATAGGCACTTTTTGGCATGGCCTTGAATGTATCCTCGTCTGTCCAATCATCTCCGATAGCCAATACGAAGTCATATTCATTGCCTTTCATCATTGCTACTGCGGCCCTCCCTTTGTTGATATCAGGCCTTTTTATTTCCAGTACCATGTTTCCTTCCAAAACCTGCAGGTTATGACCTCGGGCCATGTATTTAAGGTGGGAGAAGAGCTCCCGCATTCTGAGATCTCCCAAACCTGTTTGCACCTTTCTATAGTGCCATACTAGGGAGTGGTGTTTTTCCTCGATAAATGCGCCAGGAGTCCTTAGTACATAATACTCCATGATTTCCCTGATATCACTTTTCCAACTATCATCCACTTCAGCGTATAGTTGCCACCCATCTTTGGAAGCTTTCCGCTTAACCCAAACCCCATGCTCGGCTATCATATCAATTGATTGCCCCTTAAACCATTTGCCCAATGTATCCTTGTCTCTACCTGAAATGATAACCACTTGGGCTTTTGTACTTAATCCTTTTATAATGGATTTTAACTCAGCATCGGGCAATGCTTCTTCTGGGTTGGCTTTGAAACCGGTAAGGGTACCATCGTAATCCAAGAAAAGCACAGGATTTTTGGCGGACTTGAATTTTTGTTCCATCTCACGGACCACCTTGTTGTCAATCTCTTTTGATATCAGTTCAGCCTGCTTGTTCTTGACATGGTCCAACCGATCGGTAAAAACCTTTACCCATTGAAAAATGTCATACTTCTTGAGGTTGTATTGCATGGATACCATCCTTGCTTTCTGCTCTTCCGGCTTCATGGTCAATGATTGGTAAATCGCATCCATCACTGACTTTTGATCATTGGGGTTGACTAAAACTGCTTCCTGCAGTTCTTTGGAGGCACCTGCCATTTCCGAAAGGATCAATACGCCGGATTGGTCAGTTTTACTTGCCACATACTCTTTACAAACCAAATTCATCCCGTCCCGCAGTGGAGTCACCAAGGCGATATCCGACATGCTATAGAAAGCACTCAATTCATCAAAAGGAAAGCCTCTATAAAAATAATGTATCGGAACCCAATTAAGGGTTGAATATTCTGCATTTACCCTACCTACTAATAAATCAATTTCCTCCCTCAATTCTTTATAAGATTGTACTTTATCCCTGCTGGGGACGACAATCATGATCATTGATATTTTCCCGTGCAATTCCTTATGGTTTTTCAAAAGCTCATGAAAAACGTGAATCCTCTGAGGAATACCTTTGGAATAATCTAATCTATCTATGGTCAGGATCAATTTAGAATCGCCAACTTGGGTTCTAAATTTTTTGACAATATTTTGGGTTTTTCTACTTTTTGCCTGTTTCTCAAATTTCCCGTAGTCAATACCCATTGGAAAGGAATCCACATTGATTATCCTATTCTCTGCTTGAATATAGCCACTCTCCGAGGACAGGCCAGTTATCCTACCTACGGCACTCAGAAAGTGCCGCATATCATCATAAGTGTGAAATCCAATCAAGTCAGAACCACAGATCCCCTCTAGTAATTCTTTCCTCCAAGGGATCATTCGGATTATCTCATAGGAGGGAAAAGGAATATGTTGAAAAAATGCGATCGTAGCATTGGGTAGTTCGTCCCTCAGTAATTTGGGTAATAGCAGAAGTTGGTAGTCATGTACCCAAATGGTATCATCTGGATCTGCTTTTTTTAGAATGGCTTCACAAAATAATTGATTTACCCGCTTATAGGCTTCCCAATGCTTAGCATTATAAACCATGTATTGCGTGAAATAATGGAATGCTGGCCACAAGGTTTCATTACTGAAGCCTTCATAAAACTCTTCCACGTCTTTTTTTGTAAGAAAAACGGGAGCCATTTTCAATTCATGCAATTCTAAGATAATTTCTGCCCGTTGTTCCGGATCTTCAACGGTGTTTCCAGGCCAACCAATCCAAATATTCTCGCCGGATTTATAAATGGATCCAAGCCCGGTAGCCAATCCGCCTGCTGAGGGTTTAAATTCAAATCGGCCATTTCTATGTCTTAATGAAATCGGAAGTCTGTTAGAAACAATGATGGTTTTTGCCATGATTGGGTTTTTATGAGCAATAAATTAAATATCGGAAATAAAAAGTGACGATTAAATATAAGTAAAAAAGTACACTAAAGGCCCTTTTTTAAGCTTTTTTGAACTTTTTACAACAAGAATGATTGGAAATGAGCTGCCAAAATCCCTGAAGGGTATTATGCAAAATGTGATTTTTTTATCTACTCCCGTCCTTGTAAAGGAAAATCTTTTAAAAACTTTCAAGAAAAAAATTCAATGTAAAAGCAATAAAAAGTAGTTTTGAATAATCATATAAAATTCAGGTCATCAATGTCATACCTACAAAAAAACCTTACCATTCTCTTTCTTCTATTTTCTGGCTATTTTGCCCAAGCACAAGAAGCCCCTTTTGCATTTTACCTTACCTGGAATCAGGATCCCACCACTTCTATGGTGGTGGATTGGCATGCAAATGGTTTGGAGCCACAGACTTTAAAAATCAGAAGAAAGGGTACCGAGTCATGGACTGATATGGAGAGCGATGTCATGCCCTATCCGTTTTCTGAGCGGATTGTACACCGGGTAGCCCTGCACGGATTGAGACAGGACACGGCTTATGAAATCATGTTTCCAGGAAAAGAGGAAATTTATTATTTCAGGACAATGCCCGGTAATTTAAATGAAAAGTCACTTAAAATTGCAATTGGAGGTGATTCAATGCATCGGAAAGAATGGTTTGAAAAGACCAATAGAATGGTAACTTTTTTTGAGCCTGATTTTATCATTATTGGTGGAGATATGGCCTATGAGAATGGCTTGGCAGAAAATCTTGGCCGTATTTATGATTGGTTTGATGCATATTCCAATTCCCTTGTGACTGCCGATAAGCGTATTTTGCCTTGCGTAGTGGCCATAGGGAATCATGAAGTAGTGGGCGGTTACTATGGGAGAAATCCAGGTTATGAACAAACCAATTCCTTTAGGAAGCGGATTGCTCCTTACTTCTATAGCCTTTTCGCTTTCCCTGGTCAGCCAGGGTACAATGTGCTTGATTTTGGTTCTTATCTGAGTTTGATCATTTTGGATACCGAGCATTCTAACCCTATTGTAGGAGTACAGACTGAATGGTTGGCGAAGACCCTTAAGGAAAGAGAAAATGTGCTGCATAGAATTCCAATCTATCATGTTCCCGCCTTTCCTTCGGTGAGGAATTATGAGGGACAAACTCAAACCCTGGTTAGGGAAAATTGGGTGCCGATATTTGAGGAAAATGGCGTGCGCATTGCTTTTGAAAATCATGACCACGCTTACAAAAGAACCTTTCCTATTCGGAACCTAGAGGTTGATCAATCTGGGATTATCTACGTCGGAGACGGTTCCTGGGGAGTAGCAGAAAGAGAGATCCATGAGGTGGATGCCACTTGGTATCTGAAAAAGGCCCAGTCTGTTAAAGCCTTTACCTTACTGACTTTGGAAGGGCAGCAATTCAGCCTGATTTCTGTGGATGAAGAAGGGAAAATTATTGACACTTATCCAGAAAGCCCTTTGCAATTTCAGTCGGAAAGATAGTGAGTACTTTTTTTACTCATTAAAATTCCTGTAAAGAAACCCATGATTATGATGGCCATTGTTCCCAAAACAATGGCCCAATTTTTATGTATAATGGGAAAAGAAAGTTGTGGGAAAAACTCCGCCAAACTGACCCAAGCAATCACCATTAATCCTGAAATTACACCCAGGATAGCCGGGGTTTTTGAAAGTTTGGGAGAAATCAAACCCAAAAATAATAAACCTAAGAGCCCGCCGCTAAAAATAGAAGCCAAGCCCCACCAGGCATCCAATGCACTTTCTACCCCATTGAACCCAATGGCCACCCATATGCTCAAAAAACCAATGCTTCCAGAACTCCAATAAAGTACTTTCATACTTTCTTTTTCAGTCAGTCCAGGGCGAAGGTATTTTTTCACATGATCTTCCAGAATCACAGTTGCAGAACTGTTGATGGAAGTGGATAAGGTACTCATTCCAGCGGCAAATATTCCTGCAATCAGTAAACCTGTGATCCCATCCGGAAGGGCATTGATGATAAAATAGGGGAACACCTTATCTCCTTCTGCTGCCAAGTCCTGAGGAATGCTATCGGGAAAACTCTGGTAATAGATAAATAGAGCGGCACCGATCATAAAAAAGAGGAGAGAAACGGGAATGTAAAGCAAGCTCCCCAAGGCCGTGGATCTTTGTGCCGATGGCATGTCTTTGGCACCTAGGTAGCGTTGGATGTAGCTTTGGTCTACCCCAAAGTTTTGCAGGTTGATAAATAGTCCATATATCAATACCAACCAAAACGTACTTTCTGACCAAGACCAATGGTAAGAACCCAGAGAGAATTTTTCCAATGTCATGCCCTCGCTCCAAAATTGTCCTAAGCCTCCAGGTAATTCAAGAAGGATAAAGACCAAACAGGCCAATGCCCCAAGTATCAGGAGAATGCCTTGAATAGCATCTGTCCATACCACTGCCTCTAGGCCTCCTAAGGTTGCATACAACAAAACCCCTAGACCCGTTATCCAGATGATATTGGTGATGCTCCAGCCCAGCATCAAATGCATAGGCAGGGCCAGGAGGTACAAAATAGCACCCATACGGGCCATTTGTGTCAAAAGGTAGCAAACTGAAGCATAAATTCTTGCCCATAACCCAAAGCGAGCCTCAAAATAAGCATAAGCAGAAGGGCTTTGCAGCTTTCTATACAGCGGGACAAAAACCAAAATGGCAAAAACAGCGGCTACAGGGATTGATAGACTGAAAACAAAAGCATTCCAATTGCCGGAATAGGCATTTCCCGGTAAGGCAAGAAAGCTGATGCTGCTGAGGTAAGTCGCAAAAATGGACATGCCAAGTGCCCAAGCGGGTAATTTACCGCTTCCGGTGGTATAATCCAGGCTATTTCTTTTCCTGAAATAGAAGGAAGCCCCAAAAGCAATGATGCCCAGCAAATATATAGTAAATACCAATAGGTCTATTGAGGGCAGGTGCATAGGCTCAAAGTTGGATGACTTTTTCGCTGATTTTAATTATAGCTGATTGAATGTCGGCCTCCAAATCCGGATTAATCTTTAAAAGTGGCGAAGCCAATTGTGAGCCACAGATTCCAAGCTTTTCCATAGCGACCTTAAGCCCTTGAAAATAGCCATAACTTTTCTCTCCTCTTCCATAGATTCTTTTCGAGATTTCAAGAATAAGGGGTTGTATTCGCTGCATTGTCTTCCAGTCTTTTGCCTTGGCTGCTTCAAAAAGCCTCGTGTAGAGTTTTGGGAAAAGATTGGCCCCACCACTTACACCCCCATCTGCTCCGGCCAAAACAGTCTGAGCCAGCATTTCTTCGGGTCCCGTCAGGATGTAAAAATCCGGTTTTTCTGCTTTTATTTCCAAAAGCTTTTCTAAATATACCCCATTTCCCGAACTGTCCTTGATGCCGATGATCCGGGGATGATTGGCCAGGGCACTCACCGTCTGCACCTCTAAATGGCATTTGGTCATATGAGGGAAGTTGTAAAGAATCAGTGGAAGCGCGCATTGTTCTGCCAATTGGGTATAATAATGGAATAAATCTTCCTGGTCCAAGTGGAAGAAAAATGGTGTCAGGGCTACTACGGCAACAGCTCCCCCGCTTTTAGCGGCCTCAGCCAAGTCCAAGCTGACTTCCAAGCAAGTATCACTGATGCCAACCAATACAGGTATTTCCTTGTTGGCGGACTGACAGGCAGTTTTGATCAAATCTTTTCTTAATTGGACCGTTAAACTTGGGCTTTCTCCTGTGGTACCCAAAATAAACATGCCATGCACGCCCCCGTCTACTAAATGCCGCGTGAGTGTTTCAGTTCCTTTCAGGTCTAGCTTACCGTTCCCTAAAAGGGGAGTTACAGCAGGAACCACAATTCCTTCTATCTTTGGTAATAGGTTTGTAGGTATCATCTTGGTAATTTAAAAAATATTTTCAGGTCAGCGATCAATTATCCAAAATTGGTAATAGTAATACATCAGAAAAAATTGTATGTAATGGCTAAAGGAATCGAAATACTCATACAACCCTATCCATACTATTACAATGGGCTTAATTTTCTTGATACCCGTCACAGCCCGCAATTTTGGAGCTCAAATCAATTTACATTTGGGAAAAAACCAGATCAGTGATGAGAAGATATGATTTAGATTGGCTCCGGGTCATCGTGTTTGCCTTGTTGATACTATACCATGTGGGGATGTTTTTTGTCCCTTGGGGTTTCCATATCAAAAACAATGTGATCTACGAAGGGATTAAGTGGCCCATGTTGTTTGTCAACCAATGGCGCCTTCCTATTCTTTTTGTGATTTCCGGTATGGGTACTTACTATGCTTTATCCAAAAGGAGTGGCGGACAATTCGCTATGGAAAGAATAAAGCGCTTGTTTTTGCCCTTGGTGGTCGGGATTCTATTTATCGTTCCTCCTCAAGTATATTTTGAAAGATTGGATAAAGGGCAATTCGAAGGTGGTTTTTTGGGTTATTGGCCTGCCGAAGCATTTATCGGTATTTACCCAGAAGGAAATTTCTCTTGGCACCACCTTTGGTTTTTGCCTTACCTCTTGGTTTTTTCTTTGTTGTTAATCCCCGGCTTTTTATACCTGAGAAACAATTCCCAAACTGGTTTGATTAAGCGAGTGGGGCGCTTGGCGGCGAGACCCATCGGCTTGTTTTGGTTGATCATTCCCCTGTATCTCTGGGAGGCATTTCTGGAACCCTTCTTTCCCTCCACCCATGCTTTATGGGGAGATTGGTTTAATGTGGTCAATTACCTCACGCTTTTCTTTTATGGTTTTTTGCTGATTTCGGTGGGTGATGTTTTTTGGACAACCGTAGCTGCAAATCGCAGGAAATACCTGTATTTGGGCATCTTGGGCTTTAGTTTGATGTTTGGTTTAAGGTTGGTTTTTGAGGATTCGGTCTTCATTCATTTTATAGAGGCCTTATTTAAAGTGGTCAACCTTTGGGCTTGGATTCTGGCTCTCTTTGGCTATGCATCGGCTTATTTGAACCAATCCAGTAACACTTTGAGCTATGCCAATGAGGCAGTTTATCCATTTTATATTCTTCATCAGACCATCACCATCGCCATCGGGTTTTATTTGATGGATTTGGATTGGGGATTTTGGCCAAAATTCCTGATCATGGCAGTTGGAACCTTTGTCATTTCATGGTTCATCTATGAAGCAGGGATCAGGAGGTGGACATGGATCAGGCCTTTATTCGGTTTGAAAAACCGTAATCAGGTTACTTCCGAAGCTACCTGAACCCGTTCCAAAGCCGACTTAGGAATCCACCCCTGAGCAGCGGCATGGGAGGCAGCCTCATGGGTGTTCTTGATCAGCAGCATAGGGATGCCAAGATTTTTCAGTTCGGATTCAATGGCTAGTAATTCTGGATGTCTGGATGTTTTGATATCCCTGATATAGATCATTTTTACCCTGCCAGGGTAATCCTTGACTACTTGCAGGTAAATTTCCGGATCATGCTGTCCAGAGTCTCCGATCAAGACGAATTGGAGATGTTTTTCAATTTCGAATATTTTTTCCACCTGCTTCAATTTGTGCTCCCAATGGCTTCCTGCAATAAATTGCTCCCTGGATAAACCCAAATCCCTTAACATTAAGGGACCCTTTGGGATCTGGTGAACTTCCAGAAACTCCATGAGAAAATCGTAGAGGTTCCATGGTGAACTGGAAACATAGAAAAAGGGATGACTCACCTGATCTGCGTTTCCTTTGGCCAAGGCTTGGTAAAATGCTGCGATACCTGGGAAAGGTAAGCGCGTATGTGCATTGCCCATAAAGGTGGTTTTCAACATAGTAAACAAGCGGGTAGCTCCTGTGGGCACAATGGTGTCATCTATATCAGAAATCACTCCAAATCCTATATTTTTTAAGGGTATAAATACTTGGTTGATGGCCCGTACTTCTCCTTGATTTTTTACTACCTTATCCAAAAGCTCGACTCTTACTTCCTGCCATGGAGAATCCAAGGTAATGGGCTTTTGAAAATGCAGATGAATAACAAAATATCCCTCATCGTCAGTGGTGGCAGTTTGGACAATACCTTGGAATTCGGCCCTGACCCGTACATTGGGGATTTCCCATGACATAAAGCGTTTGTACATTTTTTTGAAATTTTGCCACTTCTTATCCTCTAAATTGGAGGCTACTATGCCCCGGTCCCGAAGCACCCTTCCTAAAAAATATATTTCATGACTATTTCCGAATCCTTTATAAGGCAAAATCATCAGCGATTTAACCAGGCCACTTTGAATCCCAAACCACAACTTGGCTTTAGAAAAATAGATTTTGAGGGCATTTAAAATGTGAAGACTTGTTTTTTTGAAGGCAGGCAAAATTAAATTTTTTAATTTCCGACAAAATAAGGAAAAAACAGGAGATCAATTTTTGTATTCCTGTAAGGCTATGGGTAAATTTCTCATTCTTATTTGATACCCGCAACTAAACTACCTTAAAAAATGAAGAATCAAGCATCCCTCCAAAGAAGAACATTCCTTAAAAAAGCCAGTCTAGCCTCCATGGCCTTGGGTTTGTTTTCTAGTCCTTTTGACCTTTTAGGCAGAAATCCTGCCAACCCAGCCTTCAAAATATCCTTAGCAGAGTGGTCGGTCAACAGGTTGATCTTTTCGGGGAAATTGGATCATCTGGATTTTCCTTTGGAAAGTAAGAAGCATGGTGTTCATGCGGTAGAATATGTGAATCAGTTTTTTATGGATAAAGCCCAGGATAAGGCTTATCTCGGGGAGATGAATACCCGCTGCCAGAATGAGGGCATAGAGCAGGTGCTCATCATGTGTGACAGGGAAGGGATGCTCGGTGCCAAGTCGGAGTCGGATCGGCTCCAGACTGTGGAAAACCATAAAAAGTGGGTAGAAGCAGCGCAGTTTTTAGGTTGCCACTCCATCCGTATCAATGCTTATACGGAAATTCCATGGTCTGAAGATCCCCAGGTAGCTGCTGAAGCCATGAAACTCTGCGCAGATGGCATGCGGCCTTTGTGTGAATTTGCTGATGATTATGGCATTGATGTCCTGATAGAAAACCACGGGGGCTACTCCAGTGATGGGAAGTGGCTATCAGGGATGCTGAAGATGGTGGATCATTCCAGGGCTGGAAGTCTGCCTGATTTTGGTAATTTCATCATTCAATCCAAGGAAGGGAACACCATTTCTTATGATTCTTACCGAGGGGTCAATGAATTGATGCCATTGGCCAAAGGGGTAAGTTTGAAGCCCTATGTATATGATGATGCTGGCAATCGCTCGCCTTTAGATTATGAACGGATGATGCACTTGGTTCTTTCTCATGGCTACCAGGGTTATGTGGGCATTGAGCACGGGGATAGAGACAGGGAATGGGAAAGTATTGTAGAAATCAGAAGTATTCTGGAAAGTTTGCAAAAAAAATTGGCCTGATTCAAAAAAGCAGTATTTGTTATTTCCAGAAGGAATTAATCCTTTTCAAACCTTGCTATTCAGGCATTTTAATTAATTTTGCGCCTTATGGCAAAAAATGAACAAACTGCGGAAAATACGCAACTGAAAGATATTATTGCGCATGCCAAGGAATACGGCTTTGTGTATCCCTCTTCTGAAATCTATGATGGCCTGCAGGCCGTCTATGATTACGGAGCTTATGGGGTAGAATTGAAAAATAACCTGAAGCGGCTTTGGTGGGAAACCATGACCCGGCTCAATGACAATATTGTAGGCATAGATGCTGCAATTTTTATGCATCCCACCACTTGGAAAGCTTCCGGTCACGTGGACAGCTTCAACGATCCCATGATTGATAATAAGGACAGCAAAAAGCGCTACCGTGCAGATGTGCTTATTGAGGAAAAAGCTGCCCAATATGAAAAAGGCGGTGACAAAGAAAGGGCCCAAAATCTGCTCAACGCTATGGCACGATTACTGGAGGCCGAAGATTTATCAGGGGTTAGAGACCTAATCATCAATGAAAATATTGTCTGCCCCATCAGCAGTACTGCCAATTGGACTGAGGTGCGCCAGTTTAACCTGATGTTTTCCACACAAGTTGGGTCCGTGGCTGAGGATGCTTCTACCATTTACCTAAGACCGGAAACCGCACAAGGGATTTTTGTCAACTTCCTCAATGTGCAGAAAACGGCCAGGATGAAGGTGCCTTTTGGGATAGCACAGATAGGGAAAGCATTCAGGAATGAAATTGTGGCACGGCAGTTTATATTCCGTATGCGGGAGTTTGAGCAAATGGAGATGCAATTCTTTGTAAGGCCTGGCACCGAGTTGGAATGGTACAAAGAATGGGCAGCTACCCGTATGAAATGGCACAAGGCCCTGGGTATTCCGGAGGAGAAGTTGAGAAGGCATGACCATGAGAAATTAGCCCACTATGCCAATGCGGCGATGGATATTGAATACGAATTCCCTTTCGGCTTTAAGGAAGTGGAAGGTATACACTCGAGGACAGATTTTGATCTGAAGAGCCATCAGGAGTATTCCAAAAAGAAGCAGCAATATTTCGATCCCGAGGTCAATCAGAATTATATCCCTTATGTGATCGAGACTTCCATTGGGGCGGACAGGCTTTTCCTTATGACCTTGTGCAATGCCTATGTGGAGGAAGAGGTAGAAGGAAAGCAAAGAACTTACCTGAAGTTCCACCCGGCTTTAGCCCCTGTGAAAGCAGCCATTTTGCCTTTGACCAAGAAGGATGGATTGCCGGAAAAAGCCCAAGAGATTGTAGAAAATCTGAAATACGATTTCAATATCATTTATGAGGAAGCAGCGTCTATTGGCAAACGTTATGCCCGACAGGATTTGATCGGTACACCATTTTGTATTGCCGTAGATCATCAGACTTTGGAGGATAATACGGTTACCATCAGGCATAGAGATACGACCGAACAGGAAAGGGTAGCCATTGCTGACCTGTATGCCCGTTTGGCAGCAGCTTGTAGCTTTAGGAGGGTGTTTGAGAAAATTTGATAGCAAGTCAATTGAAGAATTTTACTCCAAAAATAAAGGAGGGCTCTAAAAGCAAGAGCCCTCCTTTTTTATGGTCGGCCCTACAGGCCTCAGGTTTCGTGTTATCCTGCTGTCCCAGACTTCCGCAAGCTACAGTCTGGGTTGTCACGGGACAGCCTTTCAGGCTTTTTTTTAACCAGGGCTTATCAAACAATAGTATCTGTAGGGTTTTACAAAGTTATCCAAGTCACATTTTTTTGGAAGCCCCATTGACTGCTCAACCTCAGAGTTTTTTCTTTAGGAGACACAGGTTCTGTCATTTCGCAGGAAAATACCTTAATTTTAAACCGAAATACCAAGAGGCTGTTTAAATCATATGTCTAAAAAAGCGATCGTCATTGGTGCAGGAATCGCAGGGCTTGCAGCCGCTGTGCGTCTTGCCAATAAAGGTTTTCAGGTACAGGTTTTCGAAGCCAATCCCTACCCTGGAGGAAAATTATCTGAAATCAAGCATGGGGACTACCGTTTTGATGCGGGTCCTTCACTTTTCACTTTGCCCGAACAAGTGGAAGAACTCTTCCGCATTTCAGGAAGGTCTCCTGAGCAGCATTTTGAATACGTTAAATTGCCTGTGGCCTGCCATTACTTTTGGGAAGATGGCAATCAAGTGAAAGCTTGGTCGGATATTAACCGCTTTGCAGAGGAAGTAGAAACAAAATTGGGAGAACCTGCCGAAAATGTCCGAAAGGCACTGAAGGAATCAGCTTTTATTTATGAACACCTTTCCCCGCTGTTTATGCACCGCTCTCTGCATAAACTGAATACATGGACCAATAAGGAAGCGCTGAAATCTTACCTCAAGATGGGCAAACTGGGTATTTTCAGTACCATGAACAAGTCCAACGAAAAGCGATTTTCCCAGTCCAAAATGGTGCAGCTATTTAATCGCTATGCCACTTATAATGGTTCCAATCCATATGAGACTCCGGCTACACTGAGCATTATACCCCATTTAGAATTCAATATAGGAGCTTTTTTTCCAAAGAAAGGCATGCATGATATTACCCTTTCCATTTACAACTTGGCGCTTGATCTTGGGGTGAATTTCGAATTCAACACCAAAGTAGATGAAATCCTTGTGCAAAATAAGCAAGCGATTGGGATTGCGGTAAATGGTATCAGGAAAGAGGCAGACCTTGTGGTCAATAATATGGATATGGTTAATGCTTATAAAACCATTCTGAAGAAGCAGAAGCAACCTAGGCTTTTGCTTGATCAGCCAAAATCCAGTTCGGCGCTTATATTTTACTGGGGGATCAAGAAGAATTTTCCTGAACTTGACCTTCACAATATCCTCTTCTCGGAAAATTATAGAGAGGAGTTTAACCATATTTTCCATAAGAAAAGTATCTACCATGATCCTACTGTGTATATCAATATCACTTCAGTTTACAAGTCTGATGATGCGCCAGAGGGCTGTATGAATTGGTTTACCATGATCAATGTCCCCAATAATCAGGGGCAGAACTGGGATATTATGATTTCTGAGGCCAGAAAAAATATCATTGCCAAGGTCAACCGCATTTTAAAAACTGATATTGAATCTCTGATCGATGTGGAAGATGTGCTTGAACCCAGAACCATAGAAAGTCGGACTTCCAGTGCCAATGGGGCGCTCTATGGTAATAGTTCGAATAACATGTATGCTGCTTTCCTTCGTCACGCCAATTACTCCTCCGATATCAAAAACCTGTATTTCTGTGGCGGTAGTGTGCACCCTGGAGGAGGCATTCCATTGTGTTTGCTTTCTGCAAAGATTATGACGGAAATGGTGGATTAGGTGAAAGGAAAAAGGGAAAAGAGTTTTAACCGGTGGGACTTAGGAACGGAGAGAATTTGAGATTTTAGAGACGAAGGGACATAGGGGCGGAGAGAGAGAGGCTAGAAGCGTGAGAATGGGTTGTACCAGGTACCAAGTACAATGTACCAAGCCACAGTTCGAGCAAATAGGAAGCGAGTTTGCCTACCTTGAGTTAGGATGCTAGAGATGAGAATTTTGTAAGTGTGAAGGGGGATTTCGGAAGTGATTTAAGTTTAAAGCTTAAGGATTAAAGGGGTTTATTTTAACCACAAAAGATACAAAAGGGAACAAAAGAAATAATTCACCTAAAATCGGATTTTGGAAGGCGGATGGAAAATCCCACTTCACAAGAAATCCGAAATCATTTATCTTTTCCTAAAAACAAATACCCCCATACTCCGCTGTCCGTGGACAAGGACGCTTTTGGGGGACTCCAGGTACTCAAGTCCATAGCGATTGAGCATGTTTTTTTCCAGGTTTTCGGTCAGGACAAAGCGCTCAGACCCATCCGGCAGGAGGTAAACACCTTCTCCCAAATGTGGGGAATTTTCTAAGATGTTGCCTGCATCGGTACACATGCGCATGAAGAAAGTACCCCCGGGTTTAAGCACCCGCATCATTTCATCCAGCATTTGGAAAAAATGGGTTTCTGATTGGGCAAAATGAAGGACAGCAGAACTCAATATCGCATCAAAAGCCTCTGAATGAAAGGGCATGTCCTCAATATGGCAGTCCTGAAAGCGGTATAGGTCATAGTCAGGCTTTATGGTTTGGGCAATTATTCTTGCCATTTGTATGGCACTGCCATTGGCATCTGCTCCAAATATCTGATACCCTTGCTGCAAAAAATATATGCAGTTTCGGCCTTCACCAGAGCCTGCATCCAAAATTTTCATGGATTTGTCAAATCTTCCCTTGAGGATCTGATCCAAGAGGTACAGGTCCACATTGCCGAGCAAATTATTCAGTTCTTTAATTTCCATCTTCAAATACCTTAATGGCATGTATCATTTTTTCTCTTCCCACACGAATGAGTTCCTCAGCCCTATGGAATTCCAAAGTCCCGGCCTGCTCCCTCGATATTTCAATCAAAATGTCAACCTCATGTTTTTCTATGACCAATGCGGAAAGTTTATCCTGTAAGAGGTCAAAAGAAAAGTTCAACAACTCCACAGAGCTCATGGCTTTCAATTTGTCTTCTTTTTCGGCTTTTTCATCAGAATAGAAGTAATTGGTGAATTTATTCTGGTAATCCTTCAACCAAGAGGGTAATTTAAGCGAAGAGGCTCTTTTATCCTTATTTTTAACATTCAAAATTGCATTTTTGGGGCCATTAAGGTCTACAGCTACCACAATATCTCCCAGATGGTCTTTATCCAGCAAATTGAAAGGAATCGGATTGATAATACCCCCGTCGATGAACTCTTGATTGCCAATTTTAGCAGGTGTCAGCACAGTAGGAATAGAGAGAGAAGCCCTTATGGCTTCAAAAATGCTTCCTGATTCAAAAATCCTTTCCTTTCCTGAGGGAATTTCTACTGCTGTACAGCGAAAGGGTATCATCAGTTTTTCAATTTCGCAGTCATTTATGAGTTTTTTGAGCTCGCCAAAGACCTTGTCCCCTTTGATAAATCCTTTGCTTGATAATGTGAAATCCATCAGGGAAAAAACATCAATCCGGTCCAGGTTACAAATCCACTCTTTAAATTTGGGCAATTGCCCGGTGGCATAAATACCGCCTATCAAGGCTCCTGCTGAACAACCGGCTATAGAGACGATTTCATAGCCATTTTCTTCCAAAGCCTCTATGGCACCTATATGGGCCATCCCTCTCGCACCACCACTGGAAAGTACCAATGAAACAGTTTTCTTACCCATAATTAACTTTCGTTTTTTTCAAAATAAAATTGGATGCTATTTTGTGATGCAAAATTAATGAATTATGAGCCAATGTAAACCTTTTCATCTTGCCTTTCCTATTCGTGATATCGAAGAAACCAAGGCATTTTACGGTGACCTACTGGGATGTGAAATAGGTCGAAGTACTGAAAAATGGATAGATTTTAATTTCTTTGGGCACCAACTTTCAGCCCATATCAAACCCGAAGAACTTTCTGTGGCGCATTCCAACCAGGTAGATGGTAAAAATGTTCCGGTAAGACATTTTGGTGCCATTTTGCCTTGGGATGAATGGCATCAGCTCGCAGATAAGCTCAAAGCGCATGGAATATCCTTCATCATAGAGCCTTATACCCGATTTCAAGGGGAAGTAGGAGAACAAGCTACGATGTTTTTCCTTGACCCAGCCGGGAATGCGCTAGAATTCAAGTCATTTCAAGATGAAAGTCAGATCTTTGCTAAATAACAACTACATTAATTATTATGTAAATTTAACATAATGAATACTGATTGAAGTTGCATTTATTTTACAGAAATTGACCATTAATCGCACCTTACAGCCTTCTATATTTATTTCATTTCAAAGCAGAACGAAAGGCCTTAGCTTTCGGTTGAATAACTATCTGCCATCGCTTGAGTTATATGCTAGGAAAAATATCAAAAGGCATGTTGTACTATAAAACATACCCTCACCCAAAAAGTCAGGAATGGATTGTATTCATTCATGGAGCAGGTGGGTCCTCAGCTATCTGGCATAAGCAGATCAGGGAGTTCAGAGAAGAGTTTAACCTGCTTCTGATAGACCTCAGGGGGCATGGAAAGTCTGCGGGGCACATCAAAAATATTTGGAATGATAAGTATACTTTCCAAGCCCTTACAAAAGATATCATTGAAGTACTGGATCATTTGAACCTTCCACCGGCACATTTCATGGGAGTTTCATTGGGTACTATTTTGACAAGGCAATTGGCTGAAATGGAGCCGCAAAGGGTGAAATCCATGGTTATGGCAGGTGCAGTTACCAAACTGACCATTACTTCAAGAATGCTGGTGGTGTTGGGAAATGCATTCAAATCGCTTGTCCCATATATTTGGCTATACAGTCTTTTTGCATGGATTATTATGCCCAGGAGGCACCACGCCGAATCAAGGAATTTGTTTATCAGGGAGGCCAAGAGACTTTGCCAAAAAGAATTTATTCGGTGGTTTAAACTGACCAAGGATGTGAATCCTTTACTCAGGTATTTTAAAGAGAAGGATATTGGTATTCCTACCCTTTATGTCATGGGTGAGGAGGATATCATGTTTTTGGAGCCTGTAAAAAAAATTGTCCAAGAGCATAAACTTTCACTGCTCAAAATTGTCAAAGCTTGTGGACATGTCGTCAATGTTGAGCAACCAGAGGTATTTAATCGTGTATCTTTGCAATTTCTCAAAAACCAAAATCAAAACCTAAATTACAGTCTGGTAGACTGATAAAGAATGAAAAAACAAACCAAAATTATTTTAACAGTATTGATTATTGCGGTCATCGCAGTGATTTTTATTTATCCCAGAAGGGATACAATTTTTGGTGGAGGAAAAGAAGGCCCTGCTGCGGGCCCAGCCACAGGAGCCGGTTCCTCCGGTCAGAATTTACCGGTCAATGTGGTTGAACTAAGGCCAGAACGATTGGAAAATGTCCTCAGTCTAACAGGTACTATTCTTCCCAATGAAACAGTGAATCTCAGGTCTGAAATTTCGGGACTGGTCTCCCGTATTAGTTTTCGGGAAGGAGAGTTTGTCAAAAAGGGCAGCCCCTTGGTATACCTCAATGATGATGAATTAAAAGCCCAATACCAAAGACTGGAATATACCAAAAAACTGTTTGAAAGTCAGGAAAACAGACAAAAGCAGCTCTTAGAGAAAGAGGCCATTTCCCAGGAAGAATATGATATAGTTTTAAATCAGTTTAATACGAACCTTGCAGATTTAAGATTGGTAGAGGCACAGTTGAACAAAACGATAATCGTAGCACCTTTTGATGGGGTTTTGGGTTTGCGACAGATCTCGGAAGGGAGTGTCATAGGAACTGCTGACGTAATTGCCAGTATAGTCAATATTGACCCCATTAAAGTTGAATTTTCTATTCCAGAAAGGTATGCCAACCTAGTTGAGTTGGGATCAAAAATATATTTCACCAATGAAGCCGGTGGAGAGGAGGCAGAAGGTACAGTTTATGCTTTTGAACCCACGATTGATGCAGGTACCAGGACACTTAGGCTAAGGGCTACCAGTTCCAACAAAGGCAGGAGGTTTCTTCCGGGGATGTTTGCCCGTATACGTTACATCCTGGGGGTTGAGGAGGATGCCCTCATGGTACCTTCTGAATCCATCATTCCTGAATTGAATGGCTATAAGGTTTTTATTGTGAACACAGAGGGGAAAGTGGAAGAAAGACAGGTATCCATTGGTACAAGGACAGAAAGATATGTTCAAATTGTCAATGGATTGAATGAAGGTGATTTGGTATTGACCACCGGAGTGCTGCAAGTAAGGGCTGGAATGCCTGTGAATTACAATAAAATCAATTAAGCAATGGCGAGTTTATCAACCATAAGTATCCGCAGGCCTGTTTTAGCCATTGTGATGTCCCTGACCATCCTTCTTTTCGGATCCATAGGAATCACATTATTGGGAGTAAGGGAATTCCCTAGCGTCGATCCGCCAATCATCAATGTAAGGACGACTTATGTCGGAGCCAATGCAGATGTTATTGAAGCGCAGATAACTGAACCATTAGAAGAAGCCATCAATGGTATAGCCGGTATCAAGTCACTTACTTCAACCAGTAATGATGGTACCAGCAATATCACAGTGGAGTTCGATGTTGGTGCCGATTTGGAAGCTGCTGCCAATGACGTGAGAGATAAAGTATCAGGTGCAGTAAGGAGATTGCCCCCTGACACAGAACCTCCTGTTGTTTCCAAAGCTGATTCTGATTCGCAACCCATTGTTTTTTTGAATGTACAAAGTGACAGGAGAAACTTGATGGAGCTTTCGGATATAGCCAATAACGTATTTAAGGAAAGGTTGCAGACCATTCCAGGTGTGAGTACCGTTCAGATTTGGGGTGAAAAACGCTATGCCATCAGGTTGAGAATTGACCCTTTGAAGATGGCTTCATATGGTATTACACCCTTAGATGTACTGACCAAAGTGCAGACAGAAAACATAGAGCTTCCATCAGGAAGGATTGAAGGATCTGTGATAGAATTGTCAGTGAGAACCAAAAGCCGGTTGAATACGCCACAGGAATTCAATGAATTGATAATCAAAGAAGATCAAAATAACATTGTAAGATTTCAGGATGTGGGTAGAGCCGAGTTGGCTGCATTGAATGAAAGAACCGTCCTTAAAAGGGATGGAATTCCAATGGTGGGTGTGGTTTTGGTACCACTGCCCGGTTCCAACAATATTGAAATAGTAGACGAATTTTACAAGAGGCTGGAAATCATAGAAAAGGATATTCCTGAAGATATCAAACTAGGGATCGGTTTTGATTCTACAAAGTTTATTCGAAATTCCATAAAGGAAGTACAGGAAACCATTTTAATTGCTTTTTTACTGGTAGTCTCCATTATCTTCCTATTTCTGAGAGATTGGCGTACGACATTTATACCAGTGCTTACTATTCCTATTTCATTGATAGGAGTATTTTTCATCATGTATATTATGGGCTTTTCCATCAATGTACTCACCTTGCTGGGCATCGTGCTTTCCATTGGCTTGGTAGTTGATGATGCCATTGTGGTATTGGAAAACATATATACTAAAATCGAGCAGGGAGAAAATCCTGATAAAGCTGCAGAAAAAGGGGCCGAAGAAATCTTTTTTGCGGTTATTTCTACCACGGTGGCACTGGCCGCAGTGTTTCTTCCCGTAATTTTCCTTACGGGTACTACAGGAAGGTTATTCCGGGAGTTCGGTATTGTGGTCGCAGGAGCAGTAATTATTTCTTCCTTTGTGGCTTTGACCATGACACCGATGTTGAGTTCTAAGCTTTTGAAGAAAAGAGAGAAGCAAAACGCATTTTACAATATTACCGAACCCTTCTTTGTTTGGTTGAATGAAAAATACAGTATTGCCTTGGCCGCCTTCATGAAATTTAGATGGTCTGCTTTTATCATTATTGTACTTATGGGTTTTGGTATTTATCAATTTTTCCAAATCATTCCTACCGAACTTTCGCCCATAGAAGATAGGGGTGAAATGAGAGTAAATCTAACCGGACCGGAAGGAGCTACTTTTTCATATATGGATAATGTCCTGGATGAAATGACCCAGGATTTTATGGAACAGATTCCTGATGAGGAAAGGGCTGGAATTATCACTGTAACATCTCCCGGCTTTGGTACAGCCAGTACAAATTCAGGTTTTCTACGCTTGATACTTACAGAGGCTTCTGAAAGGAACAGATCCCAGCAGGAAATCTTCAATCAGGTTCAGAATAAATTGAGAGATTATACTGCGGTAAGGGCATTTGCAACACAACCGCCCTCTATCGGTGACAGAAGAGCAGGCTTGCCTGTTCAGTATGTGATCCAAGCGCCTACCTTGGATAAATTGAAGGAGGTTATCCCTTCCTTCCTGGAACAGGCTAATCAAAGTCCAGTCTTCAGTTTTGCTGATGTCAATCTTAAATTTACCAAACCTGAAATTGAGGTGGAAATAGACAGACAAAAAGCCAGGAATGTTGGGGTATCCGTCCAAGAGATTGCAAGAACACTGCAACTTTCCTATTCAGGACAGCGGTTTGGATATTTTATAATGGGCGGTAAACAATACGAGGTGATTGGTGAAATGCAACTGCAGGACAGGAATGAGCCGATCAACCTGAGGATGTTGTATGTGCGGGCCGATAATGGGGAGTTGGTACAATTAGATAACCTGGTGACAATTTCGGAAAAAAGCACTCCTCCCCAACTTTACCGTTTTAACCGATTTGTCTCTGCGACAGTCTCGGCCGGTTTGGCTGAGGGATATACAATTGGAGTTGGGCTGGAGGAAATGGACCGCATTGCTGCAGAAGTGTTAGATGATTCCTACAGTACGGATTTGGCAGGGCTTTCGAAGGAATACAGGGATAGCTCCAACAGTTTGATTTTTGCCTTCTTGTTTGCGCTGATTTTGATTTACCTGGTACTATCTGCACAATTTGAGAGCTTTAAGGATCCATTGACCATTATGTTTACTGTGCCTTTGGCCTTGTTCGGCGCCTTGTTCTCTTTGTGGTACTTTGATTTTACCTTAAATATCTTCAGTCAGATCGGTATCATCATGTTGATTGGGTTGGTGACCAAAAACGGTATTCTGATTGTAGAGTTTGCCAATCAGCGAAAAGCCCTTGGGATGTCCATAGATGAAGCAATTATCGGTGCAGCGGGGGCTAGGTTTAGACCCATTTTGATGACAAGTTTATCCACCATTTTGGGTATCCTTCCGATCGCGTTGGCTTTGGGAGCAGGGGCGGAAAGCCGGGTGCCAATGGGTGTGGTGGTGATTGGAGGTCTGGCCTTTGCAACCATACTTACCCTATTTGTTATCCCAGCGGTTTACACGTATTTAACTTCGAAAAAAGGAAGATTAGCGAGAGTCTGATGAAAAAACTATTTTGTATGCTGACCCTGTTGATGCTGGGTCAGCATTTAAGCTTTGCACAAGAAGAAATCAATATAGATTTAGAAGAGGCTATTCTCATTGGTCTTGATCAAAATTTTGGTGTCAAAATCGCCAGTAATAACCAGAATATTGCTGAAAGAGAGGTAAGGATTACCAAGGGTAGCCTGCTTTTTCCTATAATAGATGCCAATTTTTTGAGAGCATATACAGTAGACGATGTGACTCAGCAATTCGTTAACTCGCCAGAACCCAATGAGATAAAGGGAGCGGAATCAAATAATGAAAACTATTCTTTAGTTGGAATATATGGCTTAAGACCTGAGGCGATTTACACCATGAAGGTTGTTGGGAAGCTGGCCGAGGTCAGTGAATTGCAGGCTAAAGTAATGGTAGAAAATACAGTTGCCGGGATTGCTACTGCTTATTACCGGTTGGTTTTGGAACAGCAGCGACAAAAAGTCTTGGAAACAACGCTGGAATTGTCCGAATCCCGCTTGAACATAGCACAGGCTAGGTATGAACTGGGCGGGGCTGGGAAAAGGGATTACCTGACTGCGCAAGTGGATTACAATACGGACCGTTCCCTGCTGGTGAATCAGCAATTGGCTATTAAAAATGCCAGGATCAATCTCAATGAATTGCTGGCACTTTCCCCCGAAACCCAGCTTGCGGTTAAAGACACCATTGTGGTTAAAAATAACCTGATACTGGATGACTTATTGGAAAATGCTTATATCCACAACAAAGAGTTCTTAATTACCCAGAGGAATGAAAACGTAGCTTTCCTTAGTCTAAGAGAAACCCAAGCTTTAAGACTCCCATCTGTAAACCTGAATGCCTCTTACAATAACAATACCTTGAATGCTGAGGCCGGTTTCTTGCTGTTCAACCAAAGACAGGGGTTTAATTATGGCTTTACAGCATCTTTTAATGTCTTCAATGGTTTTGCGCTTAACAGAAGGATACAGAATGCCAAAGTCCAAAGGGTAAATGCAGAATTGGCTGTGGAACAAATGGAAATTCAGATGGCCTCGGATATCCAAAGGGCCTATAACATATACAATACCAACCTGCAGTTGTTGGATATAGAATATGCAAATTACAAAGTTGCAGTTGAAAGTGCTGACATCGCCTTGGAAAGGTTCCGTTTGGGTATTGCCGATTACCTGCAGTTCCGGGATGCGCAGGTCAATCTCCTGACAGCAGAGGACAGGTTGATCACCGCCTTATATAATATCAAGGAAATGGAAATTGAATTGATGCGCTTGTCGGGAAGGATATTTTACCAAGGAGATGAAAACAGATTTTCTCTCGTCGTTAAATAGTCCAAAATATATTTATTTTTGAAAAGCCATCCTGATTATCAATGGGATGGCTTTTTTGCTTTTCAAAATTGACACATAGTTTCCAAATATTATTTGGTATAAAATTTGTTATTTTTACTACTTGTGCTCACCATGTCCATGATTATGGACCTAAAATAAATGAAAAAAGCCCTGGTAGGAGTTTTTATAATTATTGTAATTTCCCTTTTTGGATTCCAGTGTACTTCCCTTGATAAAAGAGAAGTGCTAGAAAATCCTTGGGATAATCCTGTATCCCTGGATCTTGATGAAATCGTAAAAAGAGGATATATCAGAGCGGTAGTGGACAATTCTTCTACCAGTTATTATATCTACAGGGGCAGAAGGATGGGTTATGAGTTTGAAATGCTCAGAAGCTTGGCCAAGCATTTAGGAGTAAAGCTGCATTTGATCGTCAAATCTGATATCAAAGAGGCATTCAAATTGCTCAATAAGGGTACAGCTGATATTATCGCCATGAATCTGGAAGTAACAGATGCCAGAAGCAAAATGGCCAATTTTACAACTCCATTGGGACAAATGGGTACGGTTCTGGTGCAAAGGAAAGACGGTGATCCTGCCAAAGATTTTTGGGAGCTTCAGGGCAAAGTATTGCATATCAGAAAGGATGCAGTATACAGGGCCCAATTAGACCAGATTCAGGAAGCTTATGGCATCGAATTCTCTATTATGGAAGGACAGGGAGACAATGAATTCTTCATACAAAAAGTCGTTAATAAAGAAATTGACTTTACAGTGGTAGACAGGGTAGAAGCCCTTGTCAATGCGACCTATTACAACAGCCTGGACATAGACTTTGAAATCAGTCCCAAGTCTGATGTGGCCTGGGCTATTAGAAAAAATGCGCCTGAACTCGAAATAGCAGTTAACCAGTGGATTGAAAATGGGAGAAGTTCAGGTTATATAAATACTGTGTACGCCAAATATTTCAAAAATTCTAAGAACAGTTATTTCCGGAACAACAGCCCTTTTTCTTCTCTAGCCGGAAATTCCATTTCTCCCTATGATGAGATCATTAAAAGGGGTTCGGAAGATTTGGGTTGGGATTGGAGATTATTGGCCTCATTGGTTTACAAAGAATCCAGATTTGATACCACAGCCATCTCCTATGCGGGCGCAGTTGGGCTTTTGCAATTGATGCCCGTGACTTTAGAGAGATTTGGCGTGGAAAACCCCAACGATCCCTTTGAAAGTCTGATGGGTGGAGTCAGCTACCTCAAGTATTTGGACCGTTTTTGGAGAGCAAGGATTCCTGAAGCCAATGAAAGGATAAAAGTGATTTTGGCCTCCTATAACATAGGACATGGTCATGTAGAGGATGCCTGGAAATTGACCATCAAATATGGTGGAAACCCCCAAAATTGGGAAAGTATTGCTACTTTTCTCCAGCTTAAAACAGATCCCATGTATTATAGAGACCCTGTGGTAAGGAGCGGTTATGCAAAAGGCCACCTCGCTGTCAATTATGTCGATGACATTATGATCCTATATGATTCCTACAGGGTCCTGATTGATCCCTGATCGGTTCAATAGATTTTTAATCCTCCGGAAATCACAAATACAACAGGGATTTTATGCAGATCCAGTTTGTTGTTTTTCCAATCCTTGGCTGACTTGGTTTGGATCAGTTCATCTTTTCCAGTTAGATTTTTGGCGATGCAAAGCAGGGTTTCGGGGTGAAGATGGGTTATCAGGTCTTGGAACAATTGATTGTTTCTAAAAGGCGTTTCCATAAAAATCTGTGTCCGGTTTTGTTGAATGGCCTCTGACTCCAGTGCTTTGATGGCTTGAACCCTCATTTTTTTATCGATGGGCAGGTAACCATGGAATGCAAAAGACTGACCATTAAAACCTGAACCCATCAGTGCCAAAAACATGGAACTTGGACCACTAAGGGGCACCACCTGAACGCCTTTCTCATGAGCCAATGCCACAGCAGCAGCCCCTGGATCTGCTATTCCCGGACAACCTGCCTCTGACATTATGCCCATATCCACTCCTTCCATAAGCGGCTGCGTAATGCGCTCCAGTTCTGCCCTTCTGGTCTTTTTGTCCATTACTTCAAAGTGCAATTCCTCTATATTCAGTCCCAATTTCAGGCTACTGATAAATCTTCTGGCGGTACGCACATTTTCTACCAGGTAATGCTTGGTATGGCTAATGATTTCCCGGATTTCTTCTGAAATGACTTTATCCGCGGTGTCCTCGGCCACAACAGTGGGTATAAGGTACAGTTTTCCTCTTTTCATCCTATAAAGATATATGGTTCGCATTATTTTTCTTAATCCATCTGTTTTTGAGCAATTACAGGCTTTATTGTTTGTTGGTCATGTAATCCAGCATTTTTAATTTTGCTTTCCTTAGGAATAAAAATAAGTTCTTATATTTAGTAGGAAAACAGTCAAAAAAACATGAAAAATTTAGTCTTTATAGTTGTTTTGTTTGCCTTGCCTTATGTGCAGGTTTTTGGACAGACGGATAAGCAAATGATTGATGTGGAATATGATTTTTTTGGTTCCATCAACTCTTATTCAGTTTCTGGAAAGACATTGCACTATAAGGATTTGAAAGCCATTTTTGAAAATTATCCAGAACCTAAGGTTCATATGGACAAGGCCATTAAAAGAAAAAATATAGCCACTCCACTTTTAGCAATAGGAGGGGCAGGGCTTATCACCAGTTTCATCGTAAGGACGACCGATGCAGGTCCTGCTGTATTTTGGTCATCTTTTGGCGTTTTTGCGGTTGGTGCGTCTTATCACCAAGGATACCGCGTGAACCTCCAACGTGCTGTCAATACCTATAATAAAAATCTATTTGAGTCTACCAGGGTAAGAAGTAGTTTGGATTTAAAGTTAAGTCCCCTTCAAACAGGCTTGATTTACAGTTTTTGATAATTTTACCCAACTTAATTATTTTGGTTCCTTTTTTTCTAATTTAGGTTTAATTTCCAATTGGTTTAAAATTGATAAAAGAGATTCATTCATGAAGCAGTATAAGCATCTTGGTACTCTGATGTGCCTTTTCTTTTACATGATGGCAATTCCGTTTTCCGGCAAAGCTCAAGAAGTCAAAGCATTGGTGGGAGGGACATTGATTGATGGTTTTGGAGGACCACCCATTAGAAACTCGGTCATTATCATTGAAGGGGAGAGGATCAAAGAAGTCGGACAGGTCGGTTTCCTTCAGGTTCCTGAGGGGGCAGAGATTATTTCCACAGAAGGCATGTCTGTTATGCCAGGGCTCTGGGACATGCATGTGCACTTGATGATCAATGGGCATAGCAATTACACCCATTGGGACAGTACCTACATCGATCTTTTTGAATCAGTCATCATGCCATCCTCCGCCCATCAGCTTCTTTTGGCAGGAGTGACCTCCGCCAGAGATTTGGGGGCTCCTTTAGAGGCTAGCATCAATGTCCGTGAGCGCATCAATAAGGGCGAAATCCCAGGTCCTACACTGTATGTTTCAGGACCATTTATACAAAAAGAACCTTATCCAGGAACCAAGGCCTTCCGCTGGGGAGTCAATGGACCTGCTGATGCCAGGGCTAAGGTTAAAAAACTGATAGATGCCGGTGTAGACCTAATCAAACTGATTGATCATGATGAAATGACTTTTGAAGAAGCAAAAGCAGTCGTCGAGGAGGCCCATAAATATGGGAAACCTGTTATTGCCCATTCGCATAGACCCGAGGAAATTCGAATAGGAATGCAAATCGGAGTGGATTGCTTTGAACATACAGGGCTTGCCTCCGCTCCTGAATATCCGGAAGATATAATTGAATTGATCAAAGAGCGTACTGCCAAGATGAATTTAGGGCCACTTTATTGGACACCTACTGTGGAAGGTCTGTACAATTATGAGTACACACGCAACAACCCCGAGAAACTGGATGATCCTTCATGGCATTTGGGATTGCCTGATTCCATTATTCGCGACATAAGGGCCTCTCTACGTTTTCCGGGAAGAATGCCCTATTTTCAATTGACACCAGTGAGAAAACCCACTCTGGAAAGAAAGATCAATCAGCTCAAAGATGCAGGAGTAGTCATGCTTATTGGCACAGACAGTGGTATTCCCATGAAGTTCCACAGTCAAAGTACTTGGAATGAATTGGATGTATGGGTCAATGAATTTGGTTTTGATCCATTATTGACAATTAAAGCCGCAACTTACTGGCCAGCAGTAGCCATGCGGGCAGATCATGATTATGGAACAATCAGTGAAGGTAAATACGCCGATATCATTGCCGTCAGAGGGGATGTGTTACGCTATATCAGTTTGCTCCAAAATGTGGATATGGTGGTGAAGCATGGTAAAAGGGTCAAGTGACGGATTCAGTAATCTGTCACTGTATCTATCGGTGAATTACATCTTATTCAAAAAGGAACGCACTGTTTCAATGACGGCGGCTGGTTGCTCGGCATGTAACCAGTGTCCCGCATTTTTGATGTAAATCAGGTGACTGTTAGGGAAGAGCTGCTCTATATCTTTCTTATCAGTTTCCAGAATATAGTCTGAATTTTCACCCCCCATAAAGAGTGTAGGTTTATCAAAATGAGCATTGGAATCCATGGCTTCCCCTACATTGGCAATTTTTTCTGTGATCACAGGCAGATTGACTTTCCATTTGAAACCACCATTATCTCCCCTGCCGAGACTTTTGAGTAAAAATTGGCGAATGCCCTGAGTCTGGATGTATTGGGCCAAGATATCTTCTGCTTCTTTTCTCGATTTTAAGTCATTGACGGGAATGGCATTCAGTCCCTCTAATATTCTTTGGTGGTGAATGGGATAAAAGCGAGGAGCGATATCAGCCACGATGAGCTTATCCACCAACTCAGGATGTTTTAATGCCAAGGTCATAACGGTTTTTCCTCCCATAGAATGGCCCATAAAGAAAGCAGAGGAGAGTCCTTCTTCCTCCATGAGGTCTTTTAGGTCTTCTGCCATGACAGTATAGTTCCATTCATCTGTATGTGGGGAATCTCCATGATTCCTTTGGTCCACCAAATACAAGGTGAAATATTTTTCCAATTCTCTGGCAATGGTAAACCAATTGTCTGCAGATCCAAAAAGACCGTGGACAATAATAAGGGGCTTTCCAGCCCCCATTTTTTTAAAATTCAATTTCATCAAAATATTTTTTATGCAAA
The DNA here is from genome assembly GCF_007126775.1 of Cecembia sp. GTDB lineage: Bacteria > Bacteroidota > Bacteroidia > Cytophagales > Cyclobacteriaceae > Cecembia. The sequence goes on from NZ_SLAP01000166.1 coordinate 42,019, forward strand.
TCCTATCAGTCAATTGGGAATCCTTTAGCTGCCCACCAGATACCACCATAGAGGTGTTTTAGGAAATCTTTGTCTTCATAAGTTGACTCCAAATGTCCCAGCGCAGTATAAAATACCCTGCCTCCATCAAACTCATGGTACCAAGCCATGGGATGGAAGTCCCCCATACCATCTTTGGCATCATAAGTCCTTTCATCAGCTGTGATCAAAACGGTTACTTCCTGATTAAAGTTCTTGAAGGCATAAAGCTCATCAGTCCATATCCATTTTTCGGGAAGGTGATAGGTAGCAGGATGGTTTCTATTGACCACATCTAGTTTTAAAGTTTGATTATGGGGGTGATTTTTAAATTGTGCCCCAATCATTTTATTATACCACTCCCAATCATACTCGGTATCAGTGGCGCTGTGAATACCGACCACTCCTTTGCCGGATTGCACAAAGCGTTGAAATGCTGCCCGCTGCTCCTCGTTGAAAATGGTTCCAGTAGTGTTATTCATCACGAGGACATCATATTTGGCAAGATTTTCATCATTGATAAGATTGGCGTCCTCACTTACATATACATCAAATAAGTGTTCCTTGCTGAGTCGCTTGATGGCTGCTGCTGCTTCAGGGATGGCCTGATGTCTGAACCCTTGGGTTTTACTGAAAATCAAGACCCGGAATTGACCTCTTTGTTGGGCCATGGTCTCTAGGCTGAAGCACATCATCAGTACCATCATCAATATCAGCTGAAAGTATTGTTTCATTCTGTTCATGGTGTTAGGGTTTTATGTTGAGATTTTTGTAAATTAATATAACCAATGTTTTTCAGTGGACAAGTCCATACAATTCTGCTGCTTTCTTTCTGGAAAAAGCGTTGAAATGCCACCACTCTGAGCCAATTCCGGTAAATCCTCCCGCCTTCATTGCTTCTCTTAAGATTTTTCTATTGTCGATATGGGCCTGGGTGATTTTTCCTTCTTTGAGCATTTGGTCCTCCCTATCAGGGTAGGCAGGATATCCAAAATAATCGTAGGCGGTTCCTAAATCCAAAGCCTCTCCACTATCCGCCCATGCCAGGGTAAGGTCCACAGCTACTCCATAATTATGAAGCCCTCCTATTTTGGGATCCGCTACATAAAGGGGTTTGATACTGTCTGGCTTGTCTAAATTATCCCATAGAATTTGCTGTACCCTTAAGGGCCTGACTCCGTCGTAAATCAAAAATGTCAGTTCAGGATGGTATTTTTGTAAATGTTCATACGCTTTTTTTAACATTTCTGCTACCTCTGTCTGTAGGTAGCAGTTGTATAAATCACCATATACGTCCTGTCCAAAAAAATTATCGCTGCTGGAGTATTTCAAGTCTACAAATACACCTGGGATTATATCTTTTACATCAACAAGACCGGCATCGATAAGACTTTGTTCTAATTCACCTACAGTTTCGGTTTCCTCAGGTTCCTGATCATCTTGGGACCAATCTTCTTCAGTTTCCAATACAATTGCCGCATTGTCATCTACTGTTTCATTTTTTGGGTTACAGCCAAAAGCAAGAAAGGCAATTAAGCATAAGGTTTGGTAAATTCTTCTGTACATTATTAAAGGTTTTTCTTGACCATGGCTGCTGTTGCCTGGGCAGAGGGAAGGATTACGATATCTGCCAATACCACATGGGCAGGTCTGCTGACAGCAAAGGCTATGGTTTCTGCAATGTCCTCTGCTGTCAGTGCTTGGTAACCTGTATACACTGATCTGGACCGGCCTTCGTCTCCTTTGAACCTGACCAAGGAAAATTCTGTCTCGACCAGACCAGGATGAATCCCCATTACCCGAATACCATGAGGATTGAGGTCAATGCGCATGCCTTTGGTAAGGGCGTCCACAGCGTGCTTGGAAGCACAATATACATTACCTAATGGATAAACTTCTTTTCCTGCGATGGATCCGATATTGACAATCGTCCCTGTATTCCTTTTGACCATTTCAGGAATAACTTCGTTGGAGACATAAAGCAAACCTTTGACATTGATGTCCATCATGGCATCCCAGTCATCTGGATTACCAGACTGAATAGGGTCCATGCCATGGGCATTTCCTGCATTATTGATCAAAACATCTACTTTTTTCCAGGCATCAGGCAAGGTTGCAAAAGCATCTTTCACAGCTTCCTTGTCCCTGACATCAAACGTCAGGCTCAATGAATCTACCCCTTCCTTGTTTAATTCTATTTGTAATTCCTGCAGCCTTTTATACCTTCTCCCGGTAGCAATGATGTTGTATCCAAGTTGCGCAAGAGAAAGTGCTGTAGCCCACCCGATACCAGAGCTGGCACCGGTGACCATCGCTATTTTCTTTTCCATGACATGAATTTAATTATTTAAGTCTGCTAAATGAAATAATTATCGAAGACGGTAAGAAAAATTCAAAGGATTAGGGAATTTAAATTCAAATCCTGTGTCCAGAATTTTATCTGCTGAAATTTCTTTCCAGGAATTCCCAGCAGTAGTGTAGCTAAGGGGAGGAGAAAAGCCCAGATCATTGGCATTTTTTTCATAAATATCCCTTCTCTTGGGATGTAGTGGAGCCACTCCATTCAGGATCTCGTTTTTGATCTTTTGTTCAATCACCCAGGCTACAAGCCTAACCGCGTCTTCCTGGTGAATATAGTTAACAGGTGAATCTCCTATCACATTTTCTTTGCCTGAAAAATATTTTCCTGGAATCCTGTCCAAGCCAAGTAGCCCTCCAAAACGGATAATGGTCAGGTCATAGGGTGGGAAGCCTGCTAAAAGGATGCTTTCTGCTTTGATGATGGCATTATTCCCACCCCCCTCATCATGTATGACATCACTTTCTTTGGCAATTTGAGCATTGTCAGGGTATACAGAGGTAGAGGAAACGAAAATGACCCATGGAATTTTGGCTTGAATGGCCATTTCTTTGATATGCTTGATTTGCTCGGGATGGAAACTTTCCGGCATCACCCTTGTCCTAGGAGGAATATTGATGAAAAGAATATCTGTATCCAATAATTTTTCATAGTGGAGTCCCTCAGGTTGGGGGCCTAACCTCAATTCGTATGCTTCTACTCCTTTTTGGTTCAATTTATCTACCTTCTCAGGACTTGTTGCACTCCCTTTCACAGTATATCCCTGTTGAATCAGCGCATGGGATAAGGGTTCTCCCAGCCATCCTAAACCTATGATACTCACTCTACTCATGTCAAATTAAATTTTTGCTGAAATTTTAAGTAAATTAGAAATACAAATAAGCTAATTTTGGAATGGTTTTGGTTTTTAATATGAAGCGTACATTTTAATTATGAGGACAAAAATTTTAATCATATTGTTCCTTTTTATCTCATTTACCTCATGTAAAAAAGAAAAGGAAGATAATCCTTTGGTAGGGAATTGGTTTGGCTTTGATTCAGATTCTCTGTATTACGAGTTATACATTACGGATACAATAATCATTCTTAATCATGAAAGTATGGGTATTGCAGAATATGGGTATGAAAAAGACGGAAAAAAGCTAATAACCATCACACCTTTATTTTTTGAGAGATTTTGGACATTTGAGGAGTTGAACGATTCGGTTTTTATAATTTCTGATACCTTGGAAAGGCATCATTATAGAAAACTCGAAATTCCTATAGATTTTTTTAAAAGTATTCAGGATTCTGTTGAAATGCAGAATTTTAAAGAAGGTTTTGCGGAACGTCTGAGTAAATTCAAACAAGTAGAAGAATAAAAAAAAAAGCCCTGATCAGGGCTTTTTTTTTATTCCTTTTTTGGCATGGTGCCTAAAATATAATCCCAAAGGGGAGAACTCACACCAAAAGCTACATCCGGATCCTTATAATGGTGTACGGCATGGTTGACCCAAAGAATTTTCAAGAAATTTTTTGGGGGTTGAAATGCATGCACTGCATAATGCACTCCAAGGTAGGCAGCATAACCGGTCAGAAAACCAGGTAAGAAATAAAGTGCATAATCTCCCATGACCAAAGTAAATACAATGTAGAAAATAAAAGCATATGCCGCACTCACGAAAGGAGGCATCGCCAATCTGTCCTTATCTTTCGGGTAATCATGATGCACCCCATGAACTGTATATTGTAACTTGTCCTTGGTAGGTGTATCCGGTTCCATATGGAAAAAGTGTTTGTGCATCATATATTCCACAAATGTGAATACAAGAAAACCCCCAAGGAGGACAATAAATCCCAAGTAAACTGAAATTTCAGTACTAGTCAGTGCATAGAAGAGAGACACTGCTGAAATGGAAAAAAACAGGATTATCGGAATACTGATATGGGTTCTGGACAACTTTTCAAGAACCGGGTTTTTAAAGATCCTCGCAGATCCGTTATTATCCGGCCTGTCCAGTCTCCCAATTTTCTTTAAGGTAGTCGTACTCATGATTTGTAACAATTTAGTTAAACAAGTGGCCTAAATGACAAATTATATTATCCCAATATCCTTGGGAATATGGTATTCGGGACAAATTTAATGCAAATGGTTAAATATCTATGTTTTCGGCAAACTAATTAATACATGATTTTCCTCATACATCCATCAGTTTCTTATGTGCCTTTTCAATTGTATCCCTATAAAACTGTTCATATAATGGGCGTATGTTTGTAACATCAAATTCCTTCGCCCTGTTTAGCGCATTGGCCTTAAATCTTGGTAAATTTTTGTCATCAAGTATATCCAGCGCCTTTTCAGTCATGGTAGTTACATCCCCGATATTACACACATAGCCAGTAACCCCGTCAATATTCAGTTCAGGAATCCCTCCAGCATTGGAAGAGAGCACAGGTACTTCGCAGGCCATGGCTTCAAGTGCTGCCAAACCGAAGCTTTCTTTTTCGGAGGGCATCAGGAACAAATCAGCCACAGACAGCACCTCTTCCACTGCTTCTAGCTTTCCTAAAAACCTGATATCATCGCATGTGCCCAAATCTCTGCACAAGCGCTCCATTTTGTCTCTTTCAGGACCATCTCCAACCAACAATAGCTTAGCAGGTATTTCTTTTCTTAATTGGTAAAATACCCGAATGACATCCTCTACCCGCTTTACTTTTCTGAAATTGGAGGTGTGAACAAGTAATTTCTCATCAAATGGGCAAATCGCTCTTTTGAAATGTTCCTTTTTTTGTTTTTTGAAACGCTCCAAATCAATAAAATTCGGAATGACCTCAATGTGTGTTTTAATAGGGAAATGCTCAAAGGTATCTTTCTTCAGGTCTTCTGAAACCGCTGTAACCCCATCAGATTGGTTGATGCTGAAGGTGACAACAGGTTCATAACTTGGATCTTTTCCCACTAAGGTTATGTCTGTTCCGTGAAGTGTGGTGACAACCGGAATATAAATACCTTCCTCTTTTAGTATTTGCTTTGCCATATAAGCAGAAGATGCATGAGGGATTGCATAATGCACATGCAAAAGATCAAGTCCTTCATACTTTACCACATTTACCATTTTACTGGCAAGCGCAAGTTCATAGGGGGCGTGTTCAAAAAGAGGATAGCTTTTGATATCTACTTCATGATAAAATAGATTTTCGCTGAAAAAATCCAGCCGTGTAGGTTGCCTGTATGTAATGAAGTGGACCTGATGTCCCTCTTTAGCCAAGGCTTTACCCAATTCTGTCGCAACGACACCGCTACCACCAAAGGTGGGATAGCAGACGATTCCAATTTTCATAACGGTTGCTTTCTGTATATCTTGGTAAACATGAGTTTATGGTATTATTGTTCAAATCTCACCAAAAATCATTCCATAAGGGTTTAACTTTTTCGTTGGGCCTGATAGATGATATCATGGATTTTGGTGCGGATTTCATCTTTTAGTAAAATATTGTTGTTGGCATTTGGATGTACCCTGTTGGAAAGGAATACATAAATCAGTTCATTTTCAGGATCCGCCCAGACACAGGTACCTGTAAAACCGGTATGACCAAAAGTGCTTTTGGACGCCAATACACCTGCGCTGCCACCTTTTCCCCTTTCGGGTTCAGGCTTGTCCCAGCCCCATCCTCTTCTGCTTTGCTGGGACTGTCTTTTGGTAAAGTCCCGGATGGTTTTTTCATCCAAAATCTCAACATCCCCATATTTACCCCCATTCAGCATCAATTGCATCATGACCGCTAAGTCATTGGCCTTGCCAAATAGGCCTGCATGTCCAGCCACGCCACCATACATTGCCGCGCCGGGGTCGTGTACATACCCTTGAATCAACCTTTTTCTAAACGTTATATCATCTTCTGTAGGTGCAATCAGGTATTGTGGCATTTTTTTTACCGGATTAAAAGTAAGGCTATTCAGGCCCAAGGGCTCATAGAAGTTCTGACTGACAAAGTCATCCAGGGGCTGATTGGTAAGCCTTTCCACCAGTTCCTGTAGGAGATACATCGTCAGGTCAGAGTACACATAACTGTAATTTCTTCTGCCTGGCTCCAATTTTCGTAGATCTGACTTCAAGGTCCAGGACCAAATGCTGTCTCTTAAACTATTTCTGGCAAACATGTCATTCGAAACCGGTAGGGTAAATTCCTGCTCTGGTTTTTCCCGGTAGTATTCATTTTTCCAACTTCCGGCTTCCACCGTTTTGGCATAATGGGGTATAAAGGCCACTAGCCCTGCCTCATGGGCCATGATATCCTTTAAGATGAGTTTGCCTTTGTTGGTGCCGTTCAATTCCGGGAGGTAATGGCCAATCGGAAGGTTCATGTCAATCAGGTCCCTGCTGGCCAGAAACATTACCGCCTGGGTCGTGGCCAAGACCTTGGTAATTGAAGCCAGGTCGTAAACCGTTTCTGTACTTACCGGCTTGGATTTGTTATAATCATAATGGCCATATGCTTTTTCAAAGACGACTTGTCCATTTTTTGCTACAAGTACTACCCCGCCGGGGAAAGCCCTTTTGGCAATGCTGATTTCCATTACCTGGTCAATCTCAGCCAATTTTCTGCTGTTGAGCCCCTGACTTTCAGGAATAGAATAGGACAGTCTGCCAAGTCCCTCCAAATATCCACCTGAACCTATCCTGAGCGCTTCACTGATGGATACTGGAAGCATTCCGTAGGCATTTCTTGCACCAAAAATAACTTCAGGAGTCAGGCTTTGGGTAAAATTATTGTTCTCAAAGGTGATGATGTGATGGGGCATTTCCGAAAGTTTTTTGGATGCATAAGCATTTCCAAAAAGCACAGTTATGACGGTTTTTTCCTGACTTAGTTTGTTTAAATACAAGATATCAGCCCCGCTGATTCCAAATCCTTTTGAGGGATTATTGGTAACTCCCATAATACCCACAACAACGGTGCTATGCCCGGCAAGTTTTTTCTCCATTTGGGACCAAGCACCTACATCTGAATTCTTGGGAAGTTCAAAGTGATCAAATGAAGCATATTTGGAAAGTTTTTCCTGAAAGACTTTTCCGTCCCCTCCAATGGTCAAGGAGGCAAAATTATGTAAATCCAGATGTTTCAGCGGAAGCACATTATTTCGATTGCTTGTTACCGTAATGGCTTCTGCAAAGAGTTTCTCTGCAAGGAGTTTGGTCTCCGAACCATTGATCCGGTCCAGTAACTTATTCGTCTCAATTGGAGTATTTTGATGTAGACCTGCCCAATATTTGGCTTTAAGAATTTTTTTAACCCGATTATCTATTTCTTCCTTGCTGATTTTGCCTTCTTCTACGGCCTGCAAAATCATTTCTTTGGCTTTGGGGACATCCTGAGAGTAGACCAAAATATCATTTCCTGCCAATAGGGCCATTAGGTCCACCTCTCCGGGTTTGTAAAAATTCGAAACCCCTTTCATGTTGAGCGCGTCAGTAAATACAAGCCCATTGAAATTCATTTGTGTTTTCAATAAATCCGAAACCACATACTTGGAAAGGGTGCTGGCTTTGTTGCGCTCGGAATCCAGGCTAGGGATGTACAAATGGGCAACCATCACACTCATAAGGTCTTGGTCAATAAGTTCCCGATAAGGATAGAGGTCTATATCTTTGATTCTGTTCTCGGAGTGATTGATGACCGGTAAGGTGTAATGGGAATCCGATTCCGTATCACCATGTCCTGGAAAATGTTTCGCATTGGCCATTACCCCATGGTCCTGTAATCCTTTCATGTAAGCCAGGGATTTTTTGGCAACCAATCTTTTTTCCTCACCGAAAGCCCTGTATCCGATCACAGGGTTATTTGGATTTGAGTTCACATCCACTACTGGAGCAAAATTAATATGCATGCCCAATTCTTTGAACTGACGGGCCATTTCTTTACCCATATCATAAATCAGGTCTTCTTGGGGCAGGGCCCCCAGAGTCATGGCTTTTGGAAAGGCGATGACAGAATCCAGCCGCATGTTGATGCCCCATTCTGCATCCATGGCAATAAATAAAGGTACCGGTGAAATGGATTGGTAATAATTGGTGAGGTTGGCTTGGCGGACAGGGCCTCCCTGAAAAAAAATCAGCCCTCCCAGTTGCTGTTCGCGGATAAGCCGGGCAATTTCCTGCCTGTGTCTCGCATCTTTATTTGAATAGGCAGCGACCATAAAAAGTTGTCCCAAACGTTCCTCAAAGGTCTGTGCATGGAAGACACTGTCCACCCAGGCCATTTGCTTTCTTTGGTCTTTGGCTGACAAAGGATCCCTTTCCTCTCTTTTGCGGTCTTCATTTACTTTTTCCCATCCCATCACCGCATCGGCCTGAAATACGACCATTAGCGTAATCAAAATGCCCCAAACTTTAATCCGCATATACCTGTTAAATTTTTATTGCTTAAATTTTAAAATAACTTTGTATGAATATACACCGTTTTGTACAAACATACACGAAATTCCCTTAGTCTGGAATCAAATTTGACCAAAGGTTAAGATGAGTACTTAACGTCATGTGTTTCATTTGAATTGAGTAGCACCATGAAATTTCCTCAAATATTCCGTACGACCCAACCCATGCGCTTTGATATCAAGCCACGCTATTACGATCCCGTCAAGGAAGAGATCCAACAGCGGACTTCAAGGATAAAAAAAGAACTGCAATCAGAGGGTAAATTGCCCCTTGAGGGAGATAATCTCGATGATTACAACGGCTATGATGGATCCTCGATCCGTGGGGCCTTTACTGCGGGAAGTCAGATCAAGGGCAGGAAAAGCTCTGCCCTTAACAGCGCCGGCATGTTGAGACTGGTGATCTTTGTTCTGTTGATCGGAAGTCTTTTTGGATATATCTATTATGGTCCAGAGGCCATTTACCTAATACTTTATGCTTTGGGCGGTATTTTGTTGCTTGTGCTCTTTTTTAGAATCAGAAGACAGCAGCGGCGATGAGCGATATTATTCAGCTTTTACCTGATGCAATAGCCAATCAGATTGCTGCAGGAGAAGTAGTACAGCGACCGGCTTCTGCATTGAAGGAATTGATGGAAAATGCCATTGATGCAGGGGCAACTCAGGTTCAGGTTTTGGTAAAAGAGGCAGGGAAAGTCCTCATTCAGGTCATTGATAATGGCAATGGAATGAGTATGACTGATGCACGCATGAGTTTTGAACGGCATGCCACCTCCAAAATCCGAACCTCTGAGGATCTTTTTGCTATCCGTACATTCGGTTTCAGAGGAGAAGCCCTGGCCTCAATTGCTGCTGTGGCCCAAGTTGAAATGAAAACCCGTCCCAAAACAGAAGAATTGGGCACACTGATTCAAATCGAAGGCTCCGAAGTAAAAAAACAAGAGGCTGTATCCTGCATGGAGGGTACGCAGATTACTATCAAAAACTTATTTTTTAATGTTCCCGCAAGAAGAAATTTCCTCAAGTCCAATCCTGTAGAAATGCGACATATGGTGGAAGAATTCCAGCGGGTCGCGCTAGCTTACCCCCATGTGGGATTTAGCCTTTCTCAAAATGACATGGAGCTATTTAATCTTCCGGAAGGAGGTAAATTGAGCCAAAGGATAATTGGACTTTTTGGGAAGTCTTATCAGGGTCAATTAGTGGCCTGTAAAGAAGAAACCCCTCATTTGCATGTGAGAGGGTATATAGGTAAACCTGAACATGCCAAAAAAACCAGAGGAGAACAGTATTTCTTTGTCAATAACCGCTTTATCAAAAGCAATTACCTGCATCATGCAGTGGCCAATGCTTTTGAAGGATTGATGGCACCAGATATGCATCCTTTTTATGTGCTTTTTTTGGAAATTGATCCTACGCACATAGATATCAATGTTCATCCTACCAAAACAGAAATAAAATTTGATGATGAAAGGACCGTTTATGCCGTGGTCCGGTCAGCAGTGAAACAGGCACTTGGAGCACATAATGTGGTGCCTACACTCGATTTCTCCATGGATGTCAACTTTGCTGAAAACTGGAAAAATGATACCCATAAAAAATCTCAGGTACAATGGGAAAATGAACTGATACCTGAGGACCTGAACAAAGAAAGTAGCTATAAAACGTTTCAAAGCCCAGGATTTAAAAAGCAATCAGTGACCGGTTGGGAGAAACTCTTTGAAGGCAATAAGCCCTTTGAAACACAAGAAGGTACAATTGCTTCTCAGGAGGGGCATGATATCATGACATTTACTTCAAAAGCAAGTGAAGAAATTCCTTCACCGGATGGAGAAGTCGAACAGCCACTAGAAAAAACGGGAGTTACATTTCAGATTGAATTGAACTATATTGTAGCGCAGATTTCAGCAGGTCTGATGATCATCGATCAGCAGTCAGCCCATGAACGCATACTCTATGAAAGGTTTACCAAGCAGCTTTTACAGGCATCGGGAGCCTCTCAGCAATGCCTGTTCCCCCCACATATACAGCTATCTGCAGCAGATTTTTCATTGGTAATGGATATCAGGGAAGAATTGCATAGCCTGGGATTTGTGGTCTCAGAATTTGGAAAAGATACCATACTGATACAAGGGGTACCTGCCGATGTTCAGGTAACCAATGAGAAGGCACTATTTGAGGGCTTATTGGAGCAGTTTAAGCATTTCAAGTCTGAGCTATCCCTAGATAAAAGGGAAAATCTGGCCAGATCATTGGCCAGAAAATCTGCGCTTAAAAAAGGCACGAAATTGGATGCTTCCGAAATGGAGGCAGTTGTGGCGCAGTTATTTTCCTGTCAAAATCCGAATTATGGGCTTTCGGGGAACAAAACCTTCATAAAACTTGATTTACAAAAAATACACGCTTTTTTTACCAGATAATTTATGTTCGGAAATCTAACACCAGTTGTAAAGAATCTGCTGCTAATAACAGTCGGTGCATTCGTGGTTGCTGCTTATTTAATGCCGCAGCTGCAGGCAATTTTTGCATTGTATTACGTCAATAGCAATCGGTTTATGCCTACACAGTTTTTGACTTATATGTTCATGCATGCCGATGGCTGGCATCTATTCAGCAATATGTTTGGATTATTTATATTTGGACCATTGTTGGAACAATTTCTGGGACCAAAGAAATTGTTGACCCTTTGGATGGTATGTGGGGTAGGTTCCGGGCTACTTTACTCAGGGTATACAGCTTACCGGATGAGCCAAATGGACAAAACCATCAGTGAGTTTTATACCGACCCAAGCCCTGAGGGTTTCAGTAAATTTGTAAAAGATTATCCGGCTTTCTTCAAATCTGGAGTTTATGACTTTATAGATGCGTATAGCAGGAATCCTCAAAATGACAATTTGGAACAAAGAGCCAAGGACAACCTGCTCACTGTTCGTGAGATGCAGGCAAATATTCCCATGGTTGGGGCCTCAGGGGCTTTATTTGGGGTTTTAATTGCATTTGCCATGCTTTTTCCAAACACCCAGCTGTTTTTGTTGTTTCCACCTATGCCGGTGAAAGCCAAATATTTGGTTTTCTTTTATGGCCTTTACACAGTTTATAACGTAATTTATAACAACCCAACAGACAATGTGGCGCATTTCGCCCATTTAAGTGGTTTGGTGATAGGTGCAGCAATGATTTGGTACTGGAGAAAGGATAGAAAAAGTTTCTACTAAAATATAATTATGTACGGAGGATTCTGGGACAATTTGAGGAATGCATTCAGGCACAGCAACAACAGCCTGTACAAGATCATGGCCATCAATATATTGGTCTTTTTTGTCATGGTCATCATGCGGGTTTTCTTTACTTTTTCAGGTGCTGGAAATATTTATGACGGTTTGCGGGGTTTATTGATGATGCCTGCTGACCTTTCCGTATTTATTGTGCGGCCCTGGTCTATTCTTACCTATATGTTTTTTCATGAAGGTCTCTTCCATATTCTTTTTAATATGCTGTTTCTATATTGGTTTGGACTGATAGTAGACCAATATTTGGGGAGTAGAAAATTAGCGAATCTGTACATACTCGGAGGTATTGCAGGAGCAGTGCTGTATGTCGTCATGTACAATATATCCCCATATTTTGAAGAGGTACTGCCGATGGCCAAAATGCTTGGGGCCAGTGCAGGTGTTTATGCGATCGTAGTCGGAGCTGCCACACTTGCTCCCAATACCACCTTCCAATTGATCCTGCTTGGACCTGTGAAAATAAAATACATCGCTATTTTCTATGTAGTCATTGCCTTCGTTAATTCCGCAGGCAGCAATGCAGGTGGAGAATTGGCCCATTTAGGTGGTGCCGCCTTGGGATTTTTTTATATTATCCAGCTCAGGAAAGGCAATGATTGGGGAAGACCCATTCAAGCTATTGGTATTTTCTTTGAAAAATTATTGGAGAAGAAACCCAGTGTAAAGGTTTCTTACAGAAAAAAGAAGACTTATTCTACTACGGAAAAATACACCTCTGAAAAAAACAGTTCAAAAACCAATGTTTCAGGTTCAGGAACTGCTCCCACGCAGGAGGAAATAGACCTGATCCTTGACAAAATAGCAGATAAGGGTTATGATGGTCTGAGTAAGGAAGAGAAACGCAAACTTTTTGAATTCAGTAAGAAATAATCCTTTTTTCGGTATCAGTACTGTCCAATTTTAAATACCAAAGCCACCCGGAGAACAGGTTGCCGCGTGTTCTGACTTTGTATTTTAAATTCTGTATTCAGGCCAAAGTTGTCTGCTACATCCAAAAAAGCACCCAGGCCAAAGTTACCTCCTGGTCTTGAAAGCGTAGTTCCAGGAAGACCTGGCTGGGCATTGATCCACAGGTTGTTATAGCCCCCCATCACATAAATTTGAGAAATACCTTCTGTAAGGTAATAGCGAAGATCCATATTGAGGTTGGAACTTCGTCCAAAATCAGGAAACCAATAGGTGAAACTTGGCGCCAATGAGAATTTGTCAATAAATAGGTATTCCAAACCTGCATGGGCACCCAGATCATTGATCTGTAATTTATAATCTGCACCTAATTGCAACCTAAAATCTCCTTGCTCTTGGGCATAGATGAGGCTTGTTGTCAAAGTCAATAGAAATATAATCGCCAGTTTTTTCATGCATCAAATATAGGAAAAAAGAAAGAAGCCCCGAATAGAGGCTTATTTTCATGGTTAATTTTTGTTCTTGGAAGCTTATAATTCTTGTTCCAGATAGGAAATACGTCCATACCTGTCCATTCCCTGTACGACAATTTTAAATTTCTGAACCACATCATTGTTGAAAAAATCGATCTGGGCCGTGTTGCCCTGCCACTGTATTTTAGGATTCCAATAAAGGGTAGACCTATAATCTGGAGCAGGAGAATTCTCTCTATCGTATTGGGGGATGTAAAATTCTTTTGAAACCGAATAACCTGGAAAGCGCACATTGATTACGCCATCTCCTAAAGGCTCAAGACCGGCTCCTCTTCGGGTATAGAGGGCTATAGCTCCATTCGCTCCTCCGGCACCAAAGACAGATAGAGTAGCTGCATCTTTAAATATTTCCACAGAGGCAAGATCTCTTGGGGAAATTGAGCTAGCGAAAGAAATATCTACCGGAACATTGTCCAAGAGGATAAGGGGATCAGTTCCAGCCTGTATAGACCCTACACCCCTGATCCGAATAGATGGATTACCAAATGCATCAGGGATAACCCTTACACCAGCAAATCTTCCCTGCAACAGTTCCCAAATATCTCTGAATGCCTCGAATCCCCCGATTTCAGATGGGGTAAGGGAAACATCACCCTTCCCATAAACCCGGGTAATTTCTTCTTCGTTTGCGTCAAATTTTTGACTTTCTAGTACAAACTCATCAATTTGTATCTCCTTCATTTCTCCAAATGCAGCCTCTGCTACCCTGCGCTTTTCTGCAGTCGAAAGAAAATCCCTGACCATTGGTGACACTTCAAATTGGTTGATCTCTGGGCTGAAGCCACTCCATTTCACATACTTTGAAAGCGGAGGATCCAGATCCAGATTCACCATTTCCTTATGCCTTCTATCACTTGCAGCTATGGTGAGCAAGGTGGTATCCTGAAATTCAAGATCATCAATTATGAATTTTCCATTTTCACCAAATTCCACAGCCAAAAAATCCTCAGACTCTCCTTTGGAGAATACATTGATCAGACCTCCCGTCAAACCTCTTCTTCCTTCATTTTTTGGGCTTATCTTGCCTGTAATATTGATGCCCTGTTCTATAAAGTTTTTGTTTTCAATGTTGCCTGCCAATACATCCTGCCAATTGAATCTTCTCCATCCATGCGTAAGTAAGATCAGGTCTATGCCTGCTTCATCGTAGGTGCTGCCAAAAAACTTTTTGGCTTCGTGGATATTTCCCTGGAGCTCTGATTCTAATTTTAAATAGGAAATGATGTTGGATTGAAAACTGTAAGGAGCCTCTTTGGCATCTGTGATGGAGACTGAGTAAATTCCACCTTCAAAACCATCTCCATCCACTTTAAGCTGCCAACTGTTTTTACCACGGGCCTTAGTATTTATTTGGTCTGCCTCAAGTTTTAAAGAGAATCCATTTTCCATAGCCACAAAGGCCAATCTTTCTGCCAAAGGTGTTCCCTCTGGCTCAAATATGGTTACCTGGTTGATACCTGGTGGCAGTTGTTCTTTGTTCACCCTTGCTCCTGTAACCCCATTGCGCAAGTCAAGTACCTGCATATAACCAATGCGGCCTCTTGCATGAATGACCAGCAAAGCCTCTCCATTTGGAGATATTTTCAGATAATCTTGGGATTGAACAAGAATATTTAAAAGTTTGGGATGGGAATTGTCAACAGCAAGATTGATGCCTTGTGTTTTGATTTGAGGTAATTTCTTTTTGATTTTGCCATATGACGTTTCTATTTCTGCCTCAATGATTTGGTCAGCTTGAGGAGTGAGAGAAAAAGCCCCAAGTCCGGAAGCATTGGTCTCGAAATCTATATCCCCAGCCTCATTGCGTACTTTTCCTTTTAAGGCTATTGGGGAACCATCTGGATAAACAGCCCTGACAGCTACTCTGTTACTGAATCCAGCTATCAAATCACCTCCCTCAGGAAGAAATTGAATATCCATACTGGAGGAAGCAAAGGGAAGGATGAATTTTCTAGATATGCTGTAGGCTTCATTTTCTTCTTGGGTCAATTGTAAAGCAGTTACCTGACTCAGATCTGCCTCAGGGATATCAAAAGACAAGATATGTTTTCCTTCTGCATCAAGTTGAAAAGTCCCTGACTGAAGTGTCTTTTCCCGGTTGAGCAACTCAAACTGAATGGTTTCATTGGCCAATGGTCTCAAGGTATTGTTTACCGCGGTAATATTTGCCCTATAGCTTGCTTGATCCCCAAACTCTTCTACCTCAAAACTGACTTCGGGCTGAAATTTTAAATTGTAAGGATCCATTACCCTAAGACTGGACTGAAAGACCATTTCTTCACCAAAACCTTTTAGCCAGTAGGAGTAGGCTTTGATGTGGTACAAGCCCTCTCTTGTAAAAACATCCAGCTTGAAGTCCCCGAATCCATGCCCATTATCTATTTTAATGGTCTTTTGCTGCAATAAACTTCCCTCATTGTCCAGAAGATCCACGTAGACCACTTTGCTCAAGGGAGAAGGGATATCGGGACTACCCGCAGTCAAAAACACAGAAAACCAAATATTGTCTCCCGCAGCATACAAATTTTTGTCCATGTGTACAAAAACCTTCTCCTCTGGTATATCATCCACATAATTTTCCATTAAGGAGATGATTTTTTCTGTTAGTTCGCTGATGCCAGGCTTGTTTTGAAATGATGTGAAAAGGTAGAATGCAGGAATTACTAGTAAAAGAATAATGTACGGTACTTTCTTCATTGTGAACAATTATGTTTAACCTAAAATTGAAATCATTTGCTTCCTTTAAAACGTTTTAAAATAAAACTTAGTTTTACTTTTTTTGAAGTCTTGGAGCAAAAATTTCCCAAGTGTTGTATTTTTAGGTCACAATTATAACTAATAAAATAAAATATACAAATAGCTATCTTATATTATCTCTGGAAAAAGTATAATTTGATTTTTATAATTTAATTATGTTTTTATTGAATTTGTGCTACCTCATTTTTATTCGCCAATTGGCCACAGGCAGCGTCGATATCCTGCCCTCTGGATTTCCGAACCTTAGCAATAATGCCATTGGTTTCCAAAATACGTACATACATGTCCACGGCATCTTGGGACGCCTGTCGGAAATCTCCCTCATCAATGGGATTGTATTGGATGATGTTGACTTTTGATGGGATAATTTTGCAGAATTTGGCTAAGGCTTTGGCATGCTGTTCATCATCATTCACAGCGTCCCAAATAACGTATTCATAAGTTACCTTTCTTTTGGTTTTTTGATACCAATACTGGAGTGCCTCACTCAGGTCTTCCAGTGGGTTGACATCATTGATGGGCATCAGCATGCTTCTGGTTTCATTGATGGCAGAATGTAAGGAAATGGCAAGATTGAATTTTACGCCATCATCGGCCATTTTTTTGATCATTTTTGGAATACCGACTGTAGAGAGGGTAATTCTTCTCGCTGCCATTCCCAAGCCTTCCGGAGAGGTGATTTTATCAATGGCCTCGATGACATTATTGTAATTGAGTAAGGGTTCTCCCATACCCATAAACACAATATTGGTCAATGGCCTGTTGAAAAAAGTTTCCGCCTCTTCTTTAATGGCCACTACCTGATCATAAATTTCATCAGGGTTGAGGTTACGCATTCTTTTCAACCTTGCTGTGGCACAAAAATTACAGTCAAGGCTGCAACCTACTTGGGAAGATACGCATGCAGTTATTCTCTTGCTGGTAGGAATAAGTACCGATTCGACAATTTTGTCGTCATACAGCTTGACCGCATTTTTAATGGTGCCGTCCACCGAATGCTGCATCAGGTCAACTTTAACATGGTTGATGGAAAAGTTGGCCTTGAGCATTTCTCTGGTCTCTTTGGAGATATTGCTCATGTCATCAAAATTTTTGAGGGACTTATTCCAAAGCCAGTCATATACCTGCTTGGCACGGAATTTTTTGTCTCCCTGTGCTACAAAAAATTCCTCCAGCTGTGTCAAGGTCAACTTTCTGATGTCTCTTTTTCCGGTACTCTCCATGGTGCAAAGGTAAGAAAAATTTAGCCCGAATTAGATACTTACAATTCCAGTTGCCTTCTATACATCTGTATGGTATTTTCCAGACCATAGTAGAGTGCATCGCAGATCAGGGCATGCCCTATGGACACTTCATCCAAAAATGGAATGTTTTGTTTTAGGAATTTGAGGTTTTGCAAATCCAGGTCATGGCCTGCATTCAGTCCAAGTCCCAGTTCTTTGGCCAATAGGGAAACCTCTTTGTAGGATTGGACTGCTTTTTCCCGATCAGAAGGATATTGAGATGCATAAGGCTCCGTATACAGCTCTACCCGGTCTGTCCCTGTAGTTTTTGCAGGCTCGAAATATTTGTGCTCTGGATTAATGAAGATGGATACACGGGTACCGTATTCCTTCAACTCAGCGACGATATCTTTTAACAATTCCTGGTGGGTGATGGTATCCCAGCCATTGTTGGATGTAAGCACATGAGGGGGATCCGGCACCAAGGTGGCCTGTGCTGGCTTTACCATTCTGATGATTTCCATGAAGCGCTTATCCGGATAGCCCTCAATATTGAATTCAGTGGTCAATACCGGCGCCAAGTCCACTACATCCTGATACCTGATATGTCTTTCATCTGGTCTTGGGTGAACAGTAATACCCTGAGCACCGAACCGCTCGCAGTCCAAGGCTACTTTAACCACATTTGGATTGCTCCCACCACGGGCATTGCGAAGGGTGGCGATTTTGTTAATATTTACACTGAGCTTGGTCATTTTCCTAAATTAAAAAGGTATTTTTGTACAAATTTACACCTATAACACAAAGAACAAGACAATGAGTTTAAAGACAAGTGTAGAAAGTGAAATTAAAAAGGCCATGCTGGCCAAAGATAAGGACAGATTAAGGGCACTCAGAGCGATAAAATCGCAGATATTGCTGGAAGAGACAAAAGGGGGTGCCGCAGGGTCCATTTCAGAAGAAGATGAATTGAAACTCTTGACCAAAGCAGCCAAACAAAGAAAGGATTCTGCAGATATTTATAAACAGCAAAATAGAGAAGATCTTTATGCGGTGGAAATGGCTGAACTGGAAATTATCAATGAATTTTTACCTAAGCAGCTTTCAGAGGAAGAACTGGAAGTAGCTCTCAAAAACATTATAGCGGATATTGGAGCCGAGGGGCCTAAAGATATGGGTAAGGTTATGGGTGCAGCTACCAAAGCCTTGGCGGGCAAAGCCGATGGAAAAATGATTTCCCAAAAAGTAAAAGCATTGTTGGCTTAATAAATATTGGAGGCAATAGATATATTCATATTGGTTTTTTTGGCCATTGGAGCTTACAGCGGCTACAAACAGGGGCTTTTTATCAGTATCCTGTCTATAGTCGCTTTTATCATTGCTTTGATTTTGGCTTTCCACCTTATGGACTGGGGAGCCCAGCACTTGGCTGAACACGTTACGGAACTGACTTTTGTGCTTCCTTTTATCGCTTTTATCATGATCTTCTTAGGGGTAATTCTGATAATAAGGGGCTTGGCCTATTTGGTTAAAAAGACCTTGGATTTTACCATATTGGGTTCGGTTGATAATATAGCGGGAGGCGTATTGGGTGTTTTGAAAACTGCCTTTATTTTGAGTTTTTTTTTATGGATTGCAGACTCTTTAGAATTCAAAATTACAAATGAATGGATTGCGGATTCTAAGTCTTATCCTCTGATTCAGCCCTTGGCACCAGTTGTGATCAGTTTTTTGGATGATTATACCCCGATCATCTCAGAAGCAGTACAATCGATACAAGCTTTGGTAAATTTAAGTGCAGATGGTATTGCTGATTGATAATTTTGATTCCTTTTCCCATATGTTGGCGGATTACCTTAAGCAAATAGGCATAGAGCTGCATATTGTACGCAATGATGTGGATCCAGAATTCCTATTGAAGGATGAGTGGGAAGCCTTGGTATTGTCTCCGGGCCCGGAAATTCCCGATAAGGCAGGAAATCTCAATAAGATCCTTGCGCAGTATATAGGTAAAATCCCAATTTTGGGCATCTGTTTGGGACATCAAGCTTTGGGACAGTATTTTGGGGCTGCATTGGTCAAAGGGCAGCACCCAGTGCATGGGAAAGTCCATCAGGTTATTCAGAAGAAGGCACACCCTTACCTTAAAGGCCTGCCTCCACAGTTCTTGGTAACCCGGTACCATTCTTTGGAGATCAGGGATATGCCTACTGATTTGGAAGTTTTACTGGAAACTACCAGTGGGGAGATTATGGCTTTTGCACATAAGTATCTTCCAATCTTAGGAATCCAATACCATCCTGAAGCCTTTCTTACAGAATTTGGCCTGGAAATTTTGAGCAATTGGTGGAAGGAGTGCCTTGCTTCAAAGGTGAAAATTTACTTCTGAGAATTCAACATTTAGGGAAATGTTCTGAAAAAGAAATGACACTTATTGAAGCTTCATCTTTCTCTACCACAGGGGGATAAGTTCTGGCAGATATTTTTTTAACCACGTAGGAGAAGATAGCACACATAGCTTTCCCGGTATCTACCGCCTGAATTTAAAAATAAAGGTTTGCTGCTGCCCTGCTATGTTTTCTATGCATCTATGTGGCAGATTTATATTTTTAACACCAAACATAGTACATATAGTTTTCCTGGAGTCAACTGTATGATTTTAAAGAAGGTTTGGTGTCGCCAAAATATCCTTTATACATGGGACATTTGCTTTCTATGTCACTTTGCCAATTTGGAGAAGTATCTATTTCGCTTTTGGAGACCCTTCTCCCGAGCCATCGGGTTACCATTGACAGACTACAGTAACCGTCACCCTGATCCCGAGTAATTCGGGAGAAGGGTCTCCTATCATATGGGAGATGCTTCGACTCCGCAGGCTCCGCTCAGCATGACGTTTCAATAACTGTCATTGCTTTTCTGTCAATGCCAAATTTTAAAATCTCAGAGTGACGGATTCAGTTATCTCCATTGATTAAGCGTTTGATTTTCTTTACTTTTAACAGAAACTTCGACGCACATGAAAAATACGCTGCTTCTTTATTTCTCCTTTTTTGTGGGCATGTCCCATGCTTTTGCCCAATCAGCTTCTGTTAGTAAAATGGTTCCCGAAATTGAGCATTTTGAATTGGTTTTTCAAGGAGAAATGCCTTTTGAGCAGTGTCATGCATCCTCCATTGAAGCATTGGGGGATGGTCAATACATGATGGTTTGGTTTGCAGGAACGCATGAAAAAAATGATGATGTGGGTATTTGGATGGCAAAGGGAAGCCCCGGCAATTGGTCTGTACCAAAACTCTTGGTAAAAGTCAGAAATGACGCGCATTGGAATCCAGTCCTTTTCCAAAGCCCTGAAGGAAGACTTTTTCTTTTTTTCAAGGTGGGAAAGGAGATCGATGACTGGGAAACATGGCAGATCTTTTCAGATGATTTAGGGAAAACATGGTCCAGTCCGAAGGAGTTGGTTGAAGGAGATAGGGGTGGAAGAGGGCCTGTAAGGAACCATATATTGGTTTTGTCCAATGGGGTTTGGCTGGCTCCTGCATCTATAGAAAAAGACAAGGTCTGGAATGCATTTGTAGATGTATCTGAAGACAAAGGAGAGACTTGGACCAAATCTGACACCCTTTTGCTAGATAGGAAGCTAATAACAGGAGAAGGGGTGATACAGCCCTCTTTGTGGGAATCATCTACTGGTAATGTGCACATGCTATTGAGAACATCAGCTGGGAAAATTGGCCGGAGTGATTCCTTTGATTATGGGAGAACCTGGTCTGTACTTAGTTTGACCGATCTCCCGAATAATAATTCCGGAATTGA
Source organism: Cecembia sp. (assembly GCF_007126775.1). Classification (GTDB taxonomy): domain Bacteria; phylum Bacteroidota; class Bacteroidia; order Cytophagales; family Cyclobacteriaceae; genus Cecembia. The sequence continues at coordinate 63,339 of NZ_SLAP01000166.1, forward strand.
TATAGCACAGATCCAAGGGAATACTTTGGCTTTGGCTTATAACCCTGTAGGGAAAAATTGGGGTCCTAGGTACCCTATGAGCCTGGCCATTTCTACTGATAACGGGAAATCATGGACTGTTAAAATGGATATTGAGGAAGGTGAGGACGACAATGAGTTTTCATACCCCTCTTTGATCTATGAGGAGGGGTACTTGGTCTTGTGCTATACCTGGAACAGGACCAATATCCGTTTTGTGAAGATTAGGATGTAATGAGGGGAATAGGTAAAAGGAGAACCGACTGTAAAGAAATCAGCCCCTTGGCTGCCCCTGATAGCTACCGGGGTAGGGGGGCAGATTGAAGGGAGGGAATAAGAGCCAAGGAAAAAGATAAAAGAGGGATGTCGAGAAAGAGGCTGGATAATAGGCCAAAAGAAAGCCCTGATTTGTTGTTTGAAATTTGATTTAGGTTTTTCCCAAATAAAAAAGAGGCCGTCCCAATTGATGAGACAGCCTCAATTTATTATATCTTGGTACAATCCCTCTAGACATTAAACGTAATTGTTTAACATCACCGGCATGACCAACATGAGGATATCTTCATTTTCAGAAGTATCGGATGGTACGATGAGACCGGCACGGTTTGGTGCAGAAAACTGTAAGGTTACCTGCCTGCAATCCAGGTTGTTAAGCATTTCTACCAAAAATTTTGCATTGAAGCCGATTTCAATGTCTTCTCCGTCATGCTCACAGGAAAGCCTTTCATTGGCTTCATTGGAAAAGTCCAAATCTTCTGCGGAAATCTGCAGCTCGCTTCCTGTCAATTTCAGCCTTACCTGATGCGTGGTTTTATTGGCGTAGATGGCGATCCTTCTAAGTGAACCCAAGAAATCCATCCTGTCAATAGTCATATGATTGGGGTTTTCTACAGGAATCACATTTTCATAATCAGGGAAGCGCTCATCAATCAGCCTACAGATCATTTTGATGCTATTGAACTTGAAGTAGGCATTGGAACTGTTAAACTCAACCGATACAGGTACGTTTTCTGATGGGAGTGTAGACTTCAATAGGTTCAAGGCTTTTCTTGGTATAATCAGGCTGGTGGCATCAGGAGAAGCCACATCCACTCTTCTGTACCTTACCAATCTATGTCCATCAGTTGCTACAAAAGTTGCATTGGTACTGCTGAGATTGATGTACACACCGGTCATAGCAGGCCTCAATTCATCATTGCTTGTTGCAAATATGGTATTGCTGATCGCAGAACTCAAAACTTCAGTTGACATGTCCACAGCAGTGGCATTGGTAACTGTAGGAATCTTAGGAAAGTCAGTAGCATTCTCCCCCGCGAGCTTGTAACGGCCATTGTCTGAACTGATTTCTATGCTATAGGTGTCATGGTCAATACTGAAATTAACTGGCTGCTCAGGAAGATTCTTTAAAGTTTCGATGAGAATTTTTGCAGGAACGGCTATGTTTCCATCCTCTTTAGCTTCCACCTCAATTTCGGTCATCATCGAAGTTTGTAAATCAGATGCTGTGATGGTCAGTTTTCCATCTTTGATTTCAAAAAGGAAATTTTCAAGAATCGGGACAACCGGATTGGTGGTCACCACACCGTTGATTGCTGAAAGTTGCTTCAAAAGAGCAGAAGAAGAAACAATAAATTTCATATAGAAAGGGCTTATGTTTTTGCAGTTATTTAAACAGGGTAAATTTATAAATAAAATTATAAAAGCAGCCTTTTGCACTTAAAAAACCTTGAAATAATCAAAGGCCGCAACAATATCCTGAGATCAGGTATATTTTCGCTTTCGTAAAAAGCCCCATAAAAGGCCAATTAAGATAAAGAAAACTACCGGTACCAGTATATTTATCAGTTGCCATTTGGTTTTTTCTTCGCGGACTTTCAATTTGTTTAAAGGCCTGATTTGAAGGGTTTTGGTTCTTGAAGCCATGATTCCATCAGGCTCCAGCAGAAAATTCACCGCATTTTGTAGCAATTGCCGGTTGGCATATTGTGTATTGTTAAATGGATCTTCCCCAATAGGAAGAGGGTTTCCATCCCGGAAATCTTTTTGACTTTTAAATAAATTACCTGTTCCGGCCACAAGTACCTTTCCTCCCTTTGAGCTTTCCTTGTAAGTATTTCTGTCCACTCCTTCTGGGAGAAATCTGTTTCTGAATAAAGAAGTAAATTGACCCTCTAATAAATAAAGCAAGGGCAAATTGCCAAGCCCAAAATCTTCGAGATTGGGTTCTTTGGCCATATCTTCAAATGCTATCCTTACTGGTGCTGCTAATTTTCTGCTGACCTCAGAACCAAAAATCAAGGGAGTTTTGCTGACGCCATCTGCTTTTACCGTATCCATACTGGCCACAAATCGAAACATAACCTGGTCTAACCCTTTGGTAATGGGATGTGCGGCCATACGGCCGGCAGCAACATAAAATGGCCAGGGTAGAGGAACCACTTGCTCCTCATCCCCATAATAACCTGCCATCACAGGATGGTATCCAAAGTTCATGTCCTGAATCAAATCTTTGTTGACACGAATGCCATAACGAAAAAGTAATTGGTCCAACCCATGGTCCAAAGGCATGGCCACGGTGCCATCACCACCCGCATTTTCCAGTTCAAAGGTGCTTGCATCCAGCAGAATTATGAGGTTTCCCCCTTTCATAAGGTATTGATCAAAAAAATAAATTTCTCTTTCCGAAAAACTTTCTTTTGGGCCGGCAATGATGATGATGTCAAAGGGGTCCAGGTCTTCCGGCTTAGTTGCCTGCTCCATTGGTATTTTGTAGACCTCATGCAAATCCACCAAAGCTTCCACTATGCCAAAGCCCTCATCTTCCTTCATCTCACCTTTTCCAATGGTCATACCTACAGCAAACGCTTTGTCGGTACTGATCTTTCGGATAGCCTGAATCAGTTCGTATTCCAGATTTTCTACGGAATGGTTGAGTTTTTCATCTGGCCCCATTCCTCTTTCCCCCTGAAGCAGGAGTGCTCCTGTTTCAAATTCTTCATTCCTTACTACTACACCTGGGAAAATCAAGCGACTCTTTTGTCCCCCATCTTCTGTTATGAAAAGATTGGTAGGGTTGATGCCGTATGTTGCGAGGCCAACGATGTAATCCTCCCTTACATCAGCAGGTAATGCCATGGGGTCTTCATAATAAAAACTGATCCTCTGCCTGCTGTAAGCATTGAAAGTCCTTATGGTCTCCTCTATCGCGCGCTGTAGGCGGCGCATGCCTCCTGGAAGATTTCCAGTCAATAGGATTTCTACTTCAACAGGTTCCTCCAAGGCCTCCAGTACAGCAATACTTGAGGGATGCAAGCTGTACCTTTTTTCCGCAGTCAGATCCAGCCGGAAAGGGACAAAGCGAATGATGAGAACAATAAGCAATATTCCCCCGAAAAGAAAAACCAGACTTTTAGCTGTGGATTTGAGCTTGCTATTTTTCATTTCTTTCTAATGATTATGCCCGTTAAGCCCAACATCAATACAATAACCATCAAAAAATAACCCAGATTCTGGCCATCAATCACTCCCCTGGCCATACTTTGGTAATGGTAGCTCAAACTCAGTTCTTCTAAAAAAAGCGCCAATGGGCTCATAATATTGAGCTGCACCAATGCAGTCAGCCCAAAATACAAGAGGAAAGAAATAAATACTCCCCAAATGAAAGCAACCATTTGATGAGAAGTCAACGAAGAACCCAGTATTCCGATGGCAGCGAAAACTGCTCCTATCAATACCAGTGCAATCCAGGATCCAAAAAAACCTGCATGGTCAATATTGCCCCTGGGTTCACCGAGTTCTACCATGCTAAAGTAATAAATGAGGGTGGGTAAGAGCGCAAAAATAATCAATGTAAGTGAGGCCAGGTATTTGGCAAGGACAATTTTGTGAATGGATAAGGGTGAGGTCATAAGCAACTCCCAAGTACCGGTCTTTTTTTCTTCGGCTATCATTTTCATAGTGATGGCTGGGATCAAAAATAAAAAAACATATGGCGTGTAAAAAAAGAGAGGCTCCAAGTCTGCAAAACCATATTCCAAAACCGAGGTATCAGGAAACACCCAAACGATCAGTCCGATAGATACCAAAAAGACGGAAAGAATCAGGTAACCGCTAAGGTTACTGAGAAAGCCGTTGATTTCTTTCCAGTATAAAGCACGCATAACTTAACTGCTTTGTGTTATTTGATGAAATATACTTTCCAGGTTGCGTTCTTTCACCTGTATGCCGAGCAAGGTCAGCTGTTTGTTCTGAATGATCTGTAAGACCTGTTTTCTGGCTTCATTGCTGTCAGCAACAGTAATGCTGAGGGCATTATGCTGCCCATTTTGAAAAGAAACCTCTCCCAAATCAGCAAACCATTCTAATTTGAGGGACTCCTCGGTTTCAAGTAACAGAATGGAATTTCCGGATGTCTTTTTAAGGTTACTCAAAAGATCGGAAGCTACAATTTTCCCCTTGTTGATGATCACTACCTTATCACAAAGTATTTCTACTTCCTGCATGATGTGTGTGCTCAGGATGAGGGTTTTGTTTTGACTGATGTCTTTGATCAGGTTACGGATTTCAACCAGTTGATTGGGGTCAAGCCCTGTAGTAGGTTCATCCAGGATAATCACTTCAGGATCATGGATCAATGCCTTGGCAAGTCCTGCACGTTGTCGGTAACCTTTAGAAAGCTGCCCTATTTTTTTATGTGCCTCCCTTTCCAAACCGCAAAGTGAGAGCAGTTCATTGACTCTCAATCGAAGATTCTTCCCTGACATTCCATACAGCCCTCCAATGAAAGAGAGAAATTCCTTAACATACATGTCCAGGTACAAGGGGTTATGTTCCGGCAAATAGCCAACCAATTTGCTGATCTCCTTGGGCTTCTCCAATACGGATAAGCCATGGATATGTACATCTCCATCATCCGGTAGCAAGTAACCGGTCGCTATTTTCATTGTGGTTGATTTTCCTGCACCATTGGGCCCCAAAAAACCAAGGATTTCCCCTTTTTTGGCTGAAAAGGAGATGCTGTCCAATGCTTTTTGTTGGCCGTATATTTTGGTCAAATGAAGAACATCTAATGACATGTAACGATAATTATGGGGTAAAAATAGGGAGAAATATCAAAGTCTAAAAACCAAAAAAGGCTTCAATGAAGCCCCTATGAAAGAAAGTACAACCATCAGTCGTCTATCTCGATTGATATTAAACCTTACAGATGCTAATATAAGCCAGGGAAACCGATTTTGCAAATTCCGGCTTTTTGCGTTTTTATCAGAAAAAGAGCTTGTTTCAGTCAAAGGATTATAATGAACCACGACCTGTCCGAAAATCGGGAAAAGTGACAAAAGGAGACAAAAGAGAGGTGTTCATAAGAGGTTGGGTGACTAGATAGCTTTTGTGACTATTGTGTCCTTTTGTGTTTAAATTCTGAAAATTTTTTAATAACTTTATAGTTATACGGTTTGTGATTTTATTGACTTTAAACTTTGATTTTTATGAAGCCTACCAAATCCATCATTAAAGACCTTACTTACAAAATTAACGGCGCTGCAATTGAAGTCCACAAAAACTTAGGGCCAGGATTGTTGGAAAGCGTTTATCATAAGTGTTTTGCTTACGAGCTGGAGCATAGAGGTTTGCATTTTCAATCTGAACTCAGGATTCCCATTGAATACAAAGCCCTATCTATTGAATCAAAATTGAGATGTGATTTTTTTGTTGAAAACTTGATCACCGTGGAGTTAAAAGCTTTAGATGATATTCCACCAATAGCTGAAGCTAAATTGATCAGTTACATGAAACTCTTAAAGTCCCCAAAAGGAATTATGTATAACTTTAATGTTATCAACCTTTACCATGAAGGCCAAAGAACGTATGTGAATGATTTCTTCACTTATTTAGATGATTGATTTATGAACCACGACCTGTCCCGAGAATCGGGAAAAGAGACAAAAGGGGACAATAGAGAGTTTTTTCATGTGGTGTGGGGACTGGAGAGCTTTTGTGACTGTTGTGAACTTTTGTGTTTAAAAAAGATACTATTCAGGCAATATTAGTATCATAGGTAAAAAAGAGGACTTCTGATTTTGGAAACACCAAGAAAGACGAAATTATTGAACCACGACCTGTCCCGAGAATCGGGAAAAGTGACAAAAGGGGACAAAAGAG
>NZ_SLAP01000102.1 GCF_007126775.1 Cecembia sp.
AAAAGAAAGTCAAAACGATTAATAAAAACAAAATAGGAGCTTTGCTTTCAGGATTATAAGGAAAACCTGAGAAATCAAAAAATATGGAGATCAACATCATCGCCAAAAAAAATAAAACCGGAGGAATCCAGAACTTCCAATTAAGTCCTTGGTTAAGCATGGGCTTATGGGCACTGTTCAAAGTATTTCGGTAATTGGAATACATGGCAGCCATGCTGGAACTGTATTTTCCTTCTATTTTAAGTGATGTGCTGTCAGAGGGGAAAAGCCTTTGCAGCATATTTTTTTCTTCTTCCGGGAGTTCTGCATCCGGCTCGTTTAATTTGAAAAGTTCAAAATAGGTGGTAGAAAACCATCCCATTATACCTTTTGTCTTTTTTTCTTCAATCCTTATTAATCCATTTACAGCCAAATTAACCAAAGAAGTTGCTATAAGTTTGCTGTGAAAAAAACCCCTATGGATCATTCCTACTGCAGCTGGTGATAGGCCCGAAGGCGGATCAAACTCTGGAATCACTACCGGTTTGGGAGGATCCATTCCAAAACGTTTCCAGGTGAGAAAGTAATAAGCTAAAAGCAATGAACTGCCCAGAAGAACAACCAGCAAATAGCCAAACTTTTCCCAAAAACCAGGAGGTGGAGGCGATGGAACAACCCCTTTGGGGAAGCCGGCTGATACGGTTAGATTCTGGAACTTTGAAATATTTTCAGCACTAAAAAAGGCCCTTCCATCTTGAAGTAATTCGGAATTGCAGTTTTTATCAGATGAACCGAAATACCCAGTATAACAGGTTAACTCGTCAAAATTTTCGCCGGTTGGTAGCTGTATGCTAGCCGTTATTTTTTCAATTCTGAACTCCCAACCGAATCCATTCACATTCCAATACACCTCATCGTAATCCTCAAAATAACCCAATTGACCTTCCGCACTATAAGTAATCATGAAAGTGTACCAGCCGGGTTCTAAAAGTTTGTTTTGGTCGCCTATGTAAATATCCAGATTTCCCTGTTGTCTTTTGGTTTGGTATGGCGCAGAACTGCCGTCCATTTCTACACCGATTACCCGATAAGTTGTTTTGACTTTTTTATGCCGATAGTCAGTGCCACTCAAAGGCAAGGACCGTACTATTCCTCTTCTAATTTGATTTCCTGCGGCAAAAATTTCAATGGTTTCTGTAACCGTCAATACTCCAGAGCGATCAATTTTAAGGTCCGAATGAAAGGATCTTATGTACTCCTCCTGCGCAAATATTTGCTGACTTGCTAAAAGAAAAAAAATCCAAAAATAGGTTTTCATTTAAAACTGACTTTTGGAACTGCCCGCTCTCCCTCGTTTTCCAATTCAAAAAATGCAGATTTTTCGAAACCGAAAGAACTTGCCACAAAATTGCTGGGAAAGGAATCAATCAGGATGTTTTGATCCCTAACCGATCCATTGTAATACCTCCTGGACCGCTCAATATCCTGCTCCACAGCTGTCAAATCCTGTTGCATCTGTAGGAAATTGGTGTTGGACTTCAAATCCGGATAGCGTTCAGCTACTGCAAATAGTCCAGATAAAGATCTGGTCAATTGATTTTCTGCAGCTTGTTGATCTACTACCCCGTTGGCACCCATGGCAGCCACCCTGGCCTTGGTGACACTTTCAAAGGTTTCCCGCTCGTGGGAAGCATAGGCTTTTACAGTTTCAATAAGATTGGGAATCAAATCATACCTTTTCTTTAACTGCACATCAATACCACTCCATGCTTCAGAAACGTTTGTCCTTAACTTGATAAGTCTATTGTAAATACCGATCACGTAAAAAGCCAGCGCCAAGATTACGGCAATTATGATAAGTAATGTCATATAATTATGTTTTAGCAATGAATCCTATAATATAGTAAATAAAGAAACTAAATTGAAGGATTTCTGTAAAAACCAAAGACTTACTGTACCCGCTGCATTAGTTTTTTGGTCAAAGGCCTTTCCAAATCTATCAGGTACCCGTTTACTATGGCGTATTTTAATTTTCCGTTTTGTGCCAGGAAAAAGTTAGGGTTGCCTCCCAATCGGATTCCGTTTGGAATGCTATTGCCACTAATTAGTACTAGAAGCGGTAAATGGTGCAATTCCCGATCAGCTGCTTCTTTGACTTGAATTGATAAATAACCTTCCTTTAATAGGTCCAATGCATTTTCTTGGGAGATTTCTCCTACAGAAGTAAATGGTGTTTCAAAAACTTTTCCCTCCACGATTTCCATTCCCGAGACATCGAGTTCTTCAAAGCCATAGAAAATGGACAGGTCGCCCATATCATCCACCGCGCCATTGACGAAATAGGAACCATGGGCATCCGCTTCTCTTCTTCTTATACCCAGGTCTATATCATAGACGTGGCCTTCTTTCTCCATGGTAAGATTTCTCAATATCAAGTCCATGAGCCGGGTGGCGTTGTCCGGAATACTGTAATACTCATTTAGGGTGTATTGTGTGTAATTCTTGTCTGCAATTTCTATGAGGGCATGCAACATGATAATGAAATTCATTTTGCGGATTTCCTGCTTTTCCGGGTCATTGGGATAACCACCGGATTCAATAAGAATGGTACTCGTGCCCCATTTTTGGAAATTGTCCCCAAAAGCCCTGGGTTCGAAAGCATCGTCGTACTTGCCTACATGTCCAGGAGCAAGTTCTTGCATGACTCTATTCATTCCTACGATTACCTGCATGGCTTTTTGCCGAACTTCATTCACTTCAGTTGCATAGTTGTAAGCCGGAGCCAATACCGAAATGGATGCAGGTGTGGGAGTTTCTCCTGCGGTATAATAGATTTGCTGATCGTGGAGGTTGAAGCCAAATTCCGGAGAAAAAGTGTCTCTGGCATTTTTTAAGATAACGGCTTCTGGAGATGCCAGTTTGATTGCATCCCTGTTTAAGTCTATATCCAACGCATTTCTACGGATCCATTCGTCCATGCCATCCGGATTGACCATGGGAATAAAGCGTAAGGTCAATTTTTCTTTTAATTTTTCTCTGATGGCCTCTAATCCATCATTTTCTCCCTCCAAAAAGTTGAAAAGGTCAAACAGGGCCATGGTGGCCGTGCTTTCATTTCCGTGCATTTGGGACCATAGCATCACTTTTGAGGGCCCATTGCCCCAGGTCATCTGGTAAATATCTTTCCCCTCGACCGATTTTCCGATTGCTTCGACCTGGAAGTCACCTTTTCTTTCTGTTACCAAGTGTATTACCTCCTGATGCTTAAACCTTCTGTGATCGATTGAAACTTCTTTATAGGTATCATAGGCTTTCTCAAGTTGATCTAATGCCACATCAAATGCTTTTTCCTGAGGTCCACAGGATGCTGTAGCTAAAAGAACAACAAGACTTACTAAGGCGGTAGTGTTGAAGAGCACAAATCTTTTCATAGTAGGGATTTTGGTGACAATTATCCGCCTAAGTTAGGAACTTCAACAAAAAAATAAATTTACTTTTGTATCAAAACCAAAATAATCTCCATGAAGCTGTCCTTCTTTTCCCGTGATTTGCCCCTAAAGCATACCTTTACCATTGCCCATCAAAGCCGTGATGTGCAGGATACCATTATCGTAAAGTTAGAAGACGGTGGCATTTTTGGTCTGGGTGAAACGACCACCAACCCTTTTTACGGGATGACAGCAGAAAATATCATGGAGCGCTTAGAGGAATCAAGGGCCATTGCTGAAAGAGGGAATTGGCAAAACCCTGAGGAACTGTGGGAGATGGGGCAAGTAATTTTCAAGGACAATCCATTTGCCCAATGTGCCTTGGATATGGCTGCCTGGGATATTTATTCCAAGAAAAAAGGTAAAAAATTATATGAATACCTTGGTTTGGATCCAAAAGATATCCCTTTGACCAATTTTACCATTGGTATTGATTCCATCGATAAAATGGTAGAAAAGATGAAAGAGGTAGATTGGCCTTTATATAAAATTAAATTGGGCACAAATTATGACCTGGAAATTATCAAAGCATTAAGGAAGCATACTGCCGCTACTTTCCGCATTGATGCCAATTGTGCCTGGACAGCCGAACAGGCCATTCGTTATTCGGAGGAATTGGCCCTACTCAATGTGGAATTCATGGAGCAGCCCTTGGGAAAGGATGATTTGGAGGGAATGAAGGAGGTCTTTCGATATTCCAAGCTTCCCGTCATTGCGGACGAAAGCTGCATTGTGGAAGCAGACGTGAGAAAGTGCCATGGCCTATTTCATGGGATCAATGTAAAATTGGTAAAAGCAGGAGGGATTACCCCAGGTTTGAGAATGATCCATGAGGCCAAATCCTTGGGCATGAAAACAATGGTAGGCTGCATGACTGAATCCTCAGTGGGTATTACCGCTATTGCCCATATTGCTCCCCTGTTGGATTATGTGGATATGGATGGGGCCATGTTATTGGCCAGGGATATTGCCAAGGGCGTAGTTATCACTCCGGAAAAGGTCACTTTCCCAGAAAGCAATGGGATTGGGGCAGAGCTGATTGATAAATAGTGTAGGATGGTGAATAAATAGACAAGGCAAAAATAAAGAGCAATAGTGATTTATTCAGATTTGGATAATTACTTCACCATTTTAATTTACTTATCTAAAATTTCAAGCCTCAAGAAAGCAATTTCATCGTCCATATTCTCAAAAATCCAGATTTGTCCATCTTTTACAATTTGTTTGGCAGGCCTTTGGTTTAAGTTCGGAACCAAAGATTCGGCAATCAAATTAAAATCCTGATCAAATACGCTTAAAAATACCTCTGCACCAATGGGTTGATAGCCCCGTCTTTCTGTCATTTCTTCCCCAAACTTCTCTTTAAAAGAAAGTCTGAAGAAGCGTTGGTTTTGTCTATCCCAGTGGATAGATCCAAAATTGATGTCTTCCCTTTGCTTCCTTTCCACTTCCCATTGTTGGTTGGACTCCCCTTCTACTTCCTTGGGCGGAAGGTAGGTTTTTTTATCTCCAAGCAGTGGACTTTCCAATCCTTTTCTATAAAGGCTGTCTATCCCTGCATCGTAAATGTAGACTTCATTGAAACAATTATTATAAACGACAATTTGGTTACCTTTGGACAGGGCGTAAGCTCCTGAACCCATAGATCCCATTTTTTGGCCATCATAAAGCAGGTCGGTAGAAAAGTCCATGATTTTATTCATATCCTGAATTTCGATCTTCCTGAAGCTTTCATTTTCAAGGTCAAAATCCATCAGGTAATAACTCATATCGCTCCACCGTACATAAAAACCAAAAAATCTATTGGGATCATCCGGGCTTTCAAAAATTGACATGGGATAGATATCATATTCTGAAAAATCTGCAGCCAATAGTTTATCCAATTTCAAATCTCTGGCCACTTTGGCTTCTTGGGTGAAGATTTTGCTCAGCCCATAAAACCAAGCGATAAACTGTTCATCAGCTGTAAGGGAGAAATTTGAAATAAAGTCGCCTATGCCATCAGGTCCCTCTTTTTCAAATTGGATTTTCTTGACCAATACCCCTTGGTCCAAATCGATCTTTTCCATTACCGCATCAGTTCTGTTGTAATTGAAAAGAAAGCGCCCATCATGTGAAAGGTCGGAAAGCCATAAATTATCCCGAAGGTAAAAGAACTCCTCTCCTGCATCAATCAGAAGGGTATCCAACTTGAAGTCGAGTTGGGTAAGTGCCGCTTTTTCCGAACTTTTCTTATCCCCACATGCAAAAAGGAGCCCACAGAACAATAGGAAACAAATTTTTTTCATAGTCATGGCATTTAATTGATGGTCAATCGGATATAAGCCAATTCATCTTCCAGGTTTAGGTAGAAGTAGATCTGTCCGTCTTTCACAAATTGAGCATGTGAAACCGTCAGTCCCAAGTCTGTCACTTCTTTTTCACCGATTAATTCAAAGTCAGTATTCAAGATGCTGAGAAAGGTCCTGCTTTTGATGCTTTCGTCTGCAATGCGGGGTAAGGTATAGTAAGAAAAGCGATAGAAAACTTCGTTTTTTTCATCCCAAATGGGCACTAGGAAATTGATCTCTTCTCTGATTTTTGAACTTACTTCTTGAATCTCTGATTGTGAAGCTACCTCATTCTTATATGTTCCGGTCTTTTCACTGGACGTTAAGGTATTTTCATATTTGATAAGAATGGCTTCTTCTTCTCTTGGATCGAAGCGATAAATGCTGTTGAGTACATTGGTGGTGAAAAGGTATTCATCCTTCCAAGAGGATATGCTCAGTGAGGGATAGGTCATGGACCTGGTTGACCCGTTGTCTGAAGTCCAACTGACCCGGAATTTGTCCATTTTTTCAAAATACGGAATTTCAATAAGCCTTCTTTTTTCCTGTTCAATGTCTAATTCAAGCACTTTGGCTTGTAGTTTTTCATAGTTAGAAAAATTACAATAGATTTTGCTGCCATTTTCCGAAAAACCTATAAAAGATAAAGTACCTAAGTCCTCTATTCCCTCGGTCATCCAAGGTTCATCCAATTTAATCCTTTTGATGATATTACCTTCTGTGTCAGCAATGGCAATTCTATTGTCCCAACCTAGAAAAGCCCTATTTCCATTTTCCAATAAGAACATCAAGTACCCATTTTGGCCTACTCCGTCTGGGCCTTCTTTTTCTAAGGGTATTTTTTCAACCAAGGCCATTTTTTCCAGGTCAATCACCTCGATCTGTGAACCTTGGAAATCCCAGTAAAATAAGGTTTTCAAATCCTTACTTACTGAGTGGGAATACGGACTGGTAGCTGCCATCAGGATTTCATCCCGGGAATCCACCAAAACAGTGTCCATTGTGAAGGTAAGATTTGAATATTTTGCCGTTCCTTCTTCTGACCCCTTTTCCGCACATGCCCAAAAGCAAAACAGTAGCATTAAAAAAGGGTTAACTTTAGTAAAGTGCGCATTTACTCCAACCATACAATAAAAGTTTTATTAACAAAAGGTTAGTCTCAATGACTAACCGACCTTCAATTTAAAACTAAAAGTAGAATTGACCTAATTAATTTTTATTCAACCCAATCTTAATTTTTATCACCTTCGAGATTTGAATAGAAGCGACTGGATAGAGTGAACTCCAATTTATTCCCATCAAAGTTTGGAGTTGCAAATTCCAAACAGCTGAAAAAAATGGGAACCACAAAAGTGACAAAAGGTAACAAAAGGATTTGTTGAAGCTTTAAATCTTAAGTTTTGTGTCTTGTGTCTCACCTCTTGTATCTCTTCTAAAAAGCTTCTCCAATAAATAAATAAAAACCACTGCCTTCCTGAGTAAAGGCAACATCAAATCGGGTATAAATGTCCTTTTTAGGGAAAAGTAAAAACCTTAAACCTCCTCCTGCAGACCAAACGGCTTTGTGGATAGCGGCTTTTGAAAAATCAGGAAAAACTGTTGCAGCTCCTGCAAATACTGCGGCGCCCAAGCGGTCTGTAAAACCTAAAGGCAAGGGCAACATACGGAATTCAACTTGAGTGGCCAATTGGTTGTTGTCCCTGAATCTGCCCAGGTAATAACCACGCATCATACTCTCGCCCCCCATTAAAGCCAATTGGTTAAAAGGTACATCACCACTATTAAACTGCCCCAAAAGTTGCCATGCCAAGACATTATGTTGACCAACTGGCCGAAATAACCTTGTGTCCAAAATAATTGTGTTAAAATTAAATGAACTCCATGATGGTAAATATTTGAGGTAGGCCAACTCCATAAAGTTCCCTTTGCGTACATTCAGTACATTGTGCCGGTCATCATAAACCAAACCAAGTCCCAGACCTAAATTTTCCGAACCTTCATTACCCAGGGGCAATTCATATGCGGGGGCTTCAGGAGCATCCAGAAAGCTTACCCTTGAAAACCTTTGATAGTCAATTTCCAGTCCTCCATAAAAGTTTTTCCTAATTTCTCTTAAAATACGTTCTTTGATAATGATTTGATTGGCATCCACGAGGGCCAGGTAATCCCTGGGGGTATCCATTCCAATGCCATGATAACGTAATGGAAAACTCTGAATCCTGATCCGGCCAAGAAAAAACCATTTGTTCTGATCAGAATACAAGGCATGGTCAAACCAAATCCCATACTGATTTTCCAAGGTCAGAAAGGTAAAACCATTTACTTCAGAAAGCCGATTGGCCGTATCTTTTTTAGCATAATAAACATAAAGGGAAGAAAGGCCTATTTCCCAGCTGGTCTCTGGGGCATAGGCCAAGGTGGGATAAACCAGAAATTGGGATTGGGAAATATCAGTGGTGTCATTAAAAATACTGTTCAGGTATCTTTTTGCCAAATTTTGGGAAAAGGCAGGGTTTATTGTACAAAGTAAAAGAATAAGAAATACCGGTTTTTTTAACATCCCCTTAAAAATAAATAATCACTGTGATTGACAATGCTTTCTTTTGAGAAAATTGTTATCGGAATTTGACCACTTTGCCATGAGCGATGGATGTCATATCTTGGGGAATGGAGTCCGCAATCTCCTTATAGAGTAATTCCACCAATTTTTTCTTGAGGAAGCTCCGCGTCAAAATGATGCTGACTTCCCGGATAGGTTCTTCTTCTTCAAAGCGCCTTAACCTGGATTTCTCCTCCTCTTTTAGATCTAGCGTAGCCAGTTCTGGTAATAAGGTGATGCCAGTATATTGGTTGACCATGTTACGCAGCCCTTCCAAAGAGCCACTTTCATAATGGAAATTTAGTTTTTGAAATTTGGATTGATTACAAAGATTTATGACCTGATCTCTGAAGCAATGTCCCTGCTGTAACATCCAAAGGTCATCGGTATTGAGATCTTTTACTCCAATTTGCTTTTTCTTTAGAAGCTCGTGGTCCTTGGACATGTAAGCCAAGAATTTCTCATAAAATATGGGTTTTTCCAGTAAGCCGTTTTCATTCAAGGGTGTTACCACAATGCCCAAGTCCAATTCATCATTTTTGAGTTTGCGAATAATATCTTCTGTGACAGTTTCTTCAACTTGTAATTTTACATTAGGGTATTTTTCAAGGAAACTTTTAATAAAACGATGCAGTAAATAGGGAGCCAGGGTGGGAATAATTCCGATTTTGATCAAACCACTGATATCTCCTTTCAACTGGGCAACCAATTCAAAAATGCCTTTGCTCTCAGAAACCACCCTTTTGGCCTGCTCAATAATTTGTGCACCAATCTCAGTAGTAATCACGGGCATCTTTGAGCGGTCAAATAGGATAACCTCCAGCTCTTTTTCTAGTTTGCTGACCTGAGCACTCAATGTAGGTTGCGTCACAAAACAGGATTCTGCGGCTTGTCCAAAGTGCCGGTATTTATCTACTGCGATGATATATTCCAGTTGCTGAATCGTCATGACTTTTTACTATTAAGCAAAATAACTTCTTAATTCCCACAATGTTTCCTCCTAAAGTTTGGAGCCCACAAATATAAAAATCTTTTTCTTTTTATTTAGATTTGATTTAAATAATGATTATTTTCGCCCCTCTAAATCATCTAAAGCTATGTTCAAACAATTTCTACAATCATTACTAATCGTCTTGGGCGGCATTTTGTTTTTTGCCTGTGGAACTGGAGAGAATCAGGAAGAAGTAAATGTATACACGCATAGACATTACGAAGCAGACCAAAAGCTTTTTGATATGTTCACCGAAGCTACAGGAATCAAAGTCAATGTGGTTTCTGCATCTGCCGATGAGCTTATTCAAAAATTGGAGCTTGAAGGAGCTAATTCACCCGCAGATGTGTTGATCACCGTGGATGCGGGCCGTCTCCATCGTGCGCAAGAAAAAGGATTGCTACAAGCCATCAATTCACCAACCTTGGAAAGCAATATACCCGCAAAATTTAGGGATCCAGAAGGTTACTGGTTTGGGCTCACATACAGGGCCAGAATTTTTGCTTACAGCAAAGAAAGGGTTAAACCAGAAGAATTGAGTTCTTATGAAGCCTTGACTGCTCCTGAATGGAAAGGCCGTGTATTGACCAGATCTTCTGAAAATATCTATAACCAATCCCTATTGGCATCTATTATTGCCCATCATGGTGCCGAAGGTGCACAGGAGTGGGCTTCAGGTCTTTTGGCCAATATGGCTAGGGATCCCAAAGGATCTGACAGGGATCAGGTAAAGGCTGTGGCATCCGGAGAAGGGGATGTGGCAATTGTCAACACCTACTACATAGGAATTATGCTGAATGATTCTAATGAAGAAGAAAGAAAGGCAGCTGAAAAAATCGCTGTTTTCTTCCCTAATCAGGAAGACAGAGGTACGCACATAAATATTTCAGGGGCTGGAGTGACCAAGTACGCGCCCAATAAAGAAAATGCCATCAAATTGATCGAATTCCTTTCAGAATCTCAATCCCAAGAATTTTTGGCAAATATAAATTTTGAATATCCTGTCAATCCCAATACAGAATTCTCTGAACTGTTAAAAGCATGGGGGAGTTTCAAGTCTGATAACCTGAATCTTTCTGTTTTGGGAAAAAATAATTCAGAAGCTGTAATGGTTTTTGATAGAGTCGGGTGGAAATAAAAAGTCGATTTGAAAACAGTAAAGCAAAGCTATTATTGGTGGAATAAGTGGACCGGCTATTCCCTACTGATTTTATTGTTGGTAGCCACACCTCTGTTCACCATATTTATCAAATTATTTGACAAACCGGGGGGTAGTTGGCTGCATATTGCCAACAACCTCCTTTTTGGTTATTTTCAAAATACGATCATGTTATTGATCGGAGTAGCTTTGCTTACATTTTTATTGGGGGTCAGTACAGCATGGATCGTTTCCAATTATGAATTTCCAGGTAGAAGGTATTTTGAATGGTTGTTGATTTTACCTTTGGGTTTTCCAGGATATATCATGGCCTATACCTATGT
>NZ_SLAP01000160.1 GCF_007126775.1 Cecembia sp.
ACAGGAAATCATGATTTTGGCATTGCCAATATCGAAAACCGCCAGACTTTCTATAACAAGTATTTCCCTATTGAAAAAAATCACCATAATAAAGAGATGATTAGGGAAGTTGCTCTTGACGAAGATGGCATGCCCAATCTAACAAATGCCTTATACGAATTTACTGCACCCGATGAAAGAAAGTTCTTGATTCTTGTTCTTGAATTTGCGCCAAGAGAGGCAAATTTACAATGGGCCATTCAAGTGGTCAATCAGGAAAAATACCTGGATCATACAGTGATATTATTGGCGCATTCCTATCTGGATAGTAATAGCAATCATATCGAAAAAGAAAATTATCCCATGACAGATGGAAACTATGGCAAAGCCATTTGGGAAAAATTAGTGAAACCTTCCAAAAATATCCAAATGGTCTTCTCTGGCCATATAGGAGCTGCGGATCAAAAAAGTGGCCATGTCGGATTCCGAACAGATACCAATGCCGGAGGCAAAAAGGTACATCAAATGACCTTTAATGCACAAGCCTTGGGAGGTGGCTGGCATGGAAACGGTGGAGATGGCTGGTTGAGGTTGTTAGAATTTCAGGGCAACCATGTCTCAGTACGCACCTTTTCCCCATTATTTGCCATCTCTCCCAGCACAAGGCATCTCGCTTGGGGAAGCGAAGCTTATGCAGCCTTTACTTTTGACTTAGATTAATCCACCTAAAGGGTTTGTTCACTCATCGGAAAAAGAAAAAGAAGTACAACGCTGCTTCTTCTCTTCTGATCCCATCAAAAAACCCAATAGTCCGTCGGGAACTATCCATTACCCTATCTGATTCCACATATCCAAGTATGCGTCTGAAAGCACACCTCACCCTCCCCTCTTCAATTCTCTATATTTTCATTAGAGAAGGATCGAGCATCCTGTCGATTTCGCAATCTCTACCAGCTCCATCCTAGGGTAGTTTGGATGATATAATCCGTAGTACGTGTGAGCTGGATAGAGCGGTTATCATAGTTTAACGTCAGTCCGCTTTTTATATAAAAATCCAAAGGAAGGTCATATTGTAAATCCATTCTGAAATCGGTTCTCAGTCTATTTTTTTCTGTTAAACTTGGGTAAACAAAAATATTTGTCAGGATACTAAAATCACCCATATCAAAAATATTGAGTTCTGAAGCTAGGAATAATTCCGTACTTTGAAGGTTATTAACTTCTCCGGCGAAATCTTCATTGTTGAAAGCCAATCCACCAAAAACCCTCCAATAAAGTGAATTTGACCTAATAAAATCTTGTCCTAGCCCAAGCAGCGTATTGACTCTCAAGTCAATACGCTGCTGGTTATTGTATAAATACTCAATTCTGGCCAGAGCAAGCCAACGATTCCGAGGGATATATATCGCAGTAAGGTTCCCATCTCCACGCTCTATTTTCTCCACTTCGTCTTGCGTGGTTGTTAACTTATTAAAAGCGGCACTGAAAGACCAATACTGAGAGATGTA
This sequence comes from Cecembia sp., assembly GCF_007126775.1. Lineage (GTDB taxonomy): Bacteria > Bacteroidota > Bacteroidia > Cytophagales > Cyclobacteriaceae > Cecembia. The sequence goes on from NZ_SLAP01000160.1 coordinate 1,488, forward strand.
ATCAATATGGCTTCTGGTGGTAAATTGTCTTTGATTCCTTGCTCTTGTAAAGGTAAATCCCAAATCAATACCTGCATTGATCCTACCTAGAAAGCCCCTGTCAACAGTTTTTATATAAAGAACATCTTCTATCGGGTAGGATACTTCTTCTTCGCCAGTAGGTTTAATCGTCAAATACCCCGCTTTTGGACTACTGATTTTACCATAAAGCCTTTTGCTGTCTTTGATAGAGGTAATAAATAGTGATTCTGAATAAATGCTCTGAATTTCATTCCATTTTACACGAAAGTTACTCTTGCTATATGCTGTTTTTATCACCAAAACTCCTCTTTCCATGGATTTAACTTCACCAATCAAATAATTCTTATTTTTCATCACCAAAGAATCAGTTTGAGCCTTAGTTGCTATGGAAATAAATAAAAAAAATATACCTAAACAAAGTAATAATTTATTCATAATTTAGTTAATGGATTTTCTGCAGAATAAAAAATTATAATTAGGTACACAAGTATAATTTAAATTTTATTGAATCGTAATAATCTAATTAAACGATCGAAAAGTCTCAAAATTAGCCATATGGAAAACAATAAAATAAATCGGAGGAATCTATTAAAAGCATTGGGCTTAGGGGCCATTGGTTCTAACATAGTTCCAATGGGTTGTTCCAGCCCGAATTTCAACGAAGTAAATAAAAACAACCCTATAATCCGTTTTGCTCACCTAACCGATATGCATATCGAACCAGGCATTGGGGCTGAAGAAGGAGTAAAAAAATGCATTGACCATATTCTAAGCAGCGAAAAGCCACTAGATTTTTTTGTCAACGGAGGTGACCTGATTATGGATGCTTTGGGAAAAGATGAGGCCGAAACAGAAGCACAATGGGCCGTTTGGCGCAGCATCAGAGCTGCCTATCCGGATTTAAAATTCTACCATTGCATTGGCAACCATGATGTCTGGGGAAAAACACCCCATGAAGAAAAGTATCCCGGCAAGGCTTGGGTGATGAGGGAACATGGAATGGAGCGTCCATATTATACATTTGAATCAAAAGGCTGGCATTTTATTATATTGGACAGCACCCACCAAAAAGAAGATGGGACATGGTACACCGCCAAGCTCGATACCGCTCAAAGAACATGGCTGGAAGATACCCTCCAAAATATTCCAGCAGACAAACCAGTTTTGATCATCTCCCATATTCCAATTTTGGGGGCGACACCATTTTTGGATGGGGATAATGCCCAAACAGGAGATTGGATAGTACCAGGGGCATGGATGCATATTGACGCCAAATCCCTGATCAACCTATTCTTCCAACACAAAAATGTCAAAGCATGCATCAGTGG
>NZ_SLAP01000052.1 GCF_007126775.1 Cecembia sp.
ACATTATTAAGACCCTCAGGAGAGATCCTGGGGGTTTTGTGTTTTCTGCCAAATCTCCAAGGGTTAGACGCGTGGAGAGTAGAGCCTGTCCCGGGCACCGGGATCGCCGCCACATTATTAAAGACCCTCAGGAGCAATCCTGGGGGTTTTGTGTTTTAAGGGGGAGAAGAGAGAGACGGGTAGCGAGATATAAGACTCAAGATTCAAGACTCTAGACATAAGAAATAAGACTTAGGTCGCCGAACTCTTCTGCTCCGGGAGACAATTTAATTCTTTTGTTTCCTTTTGTCTCTTTTGTGGTTCAATTAAATTCTTTGACTGGGAGGAGATATATTTTTAAACACAAAAGTTCACAAAAGCCTGTTAGAAGCGAGACACAAGATGCAAGAATTAAGATAAAGTGGGATTTCGGAAAACGGAAGTCGGAAGTGGGTTTCCATGATGATTCTCTTTTGTTTCCTTTTGTTCCTTTTTCCGATTTTCGGGACAGGTTGTGGTTCAAAAAAACCTTGTTTGTTGTGTGGCCTGTCAAGTGGAGCTGGAAGCTCCATATTCAGGGTCTGAAGTTTGGGAACTCCTAACAAATGGGACAAGTTTTTTGCGTCAATTATTTACTAAATATTAAGCAAATCCCCTGATATTTCAGGCTTTCTATAATCCCATATGTGCAGATACCATTTTTAATGTACCAAAGTCATAAGTACCAGGTGCTTCCTGTCTTATGGTTCCAAGGTCTCCATTATATTTCTTAATCATTTCTGCTACTTTTTGATAAGTTGATTCATCCATATGATCAAATAAAGATACCCTTCCTTCTTTAATACCCTTGGCCAAATGTCCTTTGATTGTCGATTCGGCGAGGCCTCTTTGGACTGCGATTTCTTCAATACTGCCTCCTTTTTCACTCATCTCATAAGTGATTTCATAGGTTTCACCTTTGACCCTTTTGAGTTTGGGAGAATTATCCGACTTTTTCTTTTTTCCAGTCTTGTTTTTTAAAAATTTAGGATTGTTCTCTGTCAAAGTTTTGGCTTCTTGGACCAGATCTATGCGTAAATTTCGAATATCCTGCTGAATAGATTCCAGTCGGCCAATTTCTTTATTTTGAAGTATGGCAGCCACCAAAATGCTCACTTTTTTGATCTGGGTCATTTTTTTCAAGACTTGTATCTCTAACTGCCCGAGTCCCTCAAGGTATTTTTTTGTTTGGGAAAAGCGTTCCACTTCAGCAGCATGAACCAATAACAATTTCAACTGCTTTTTTAAAAAACCGCTGTAATACAATGCACCTTTATTTAGCCTTTCTGTAAGTTTTTCTTCGTCTTGCTGATGAAGTAACTGGATCAGCTGTCTTTGGAATACCTGTGTATTGGAAAACTCCATCTCGAAACCTTCAAGAATCTTGGGTATAGCGATCTGCATTTCTATATCCTCAAACTCAAATCCACTTTCTGTTTCTTTCATGAATTTTTTACTACCTTGTATCAAGTCAACAAAGCTAAAAGTCTCCAATAGTAACTTTTCTAAATATTTTTCCTGATGCTTTTTCAACAGGCTTTGCAAGGATTCCTGATCTTTTGTTTTTTGGGTGAAATTGACCACGTCATGATCACTGTAAATAACATTATTTTGAATTCTTGTCCTTAATACCAAACCATCCAGTCCTTTTAATCTACTAAGTGCCACATAAACCTGACCAGGAGCGAATGCCTGTCCTACATCGATGATCGCTTTTTCAAAAGTAAGCCCTTGGCTTTTGTGCACAGTAACTGCCCAAGCCAATTTAATAGGGAATTGTTCAAAAGTGCCTATTACCTCCTCTTCCAATTCTTTTGTGGTATCGTTGACCACATATTTTTTATTTTCCCATAATTCGCGTTTTAAAGTATATTTAAGCTTATTTTCAGCCATAATCACTTTGATTTCTCCATCTTCTATGGATTTCACTTTGGCCATTTTTCCATTATAGTATTCCCCATTACCACTGCTATCGTTTTTTATAAACATTACCTGGGCCCCTTCTTTTAATTCTAGAGTTTTAGGAATGGGGTATAAGTTTTCCGGATAATCTTTTTCAATTTTGGCTTCAAATAGATGGGATGGACTCTTTAATGCCTGTAATTCTTTCTGATTTTGTGCATCAGCCTTGTAATTATGGGTAGTAATTATTACTGTATCTTCAATATCCTTGATTTGATCCTCTGTTTTAAAATGTTGATTAAGTTCTCTTATATCCTCTTCTGTTGCACAGTTGTCCCTTAAATGGTTAAGTAGGGTTATAAATTGCTCATCTTTTTGTCTGAAAATCCTGTCGAGTTCAAGGTAAACCATCCCTGACTGCTTGAGCGCATGGGCTTCAAAAAAATGCATACTGTTATAAAATTTACTCAATATCTGCCACTCTTGATCCTTAACAATCGGAGGAAGTTGATACAAATCCCCAATAAATAAGACTTGTATGCCGCCAAATGGTTCTTCAAAATTGCCTTTTACACTTTTTAAGCGGTAATCTATAGCATCCAAAATGTCAGCTCTCAGCATACTGACCTCGTCGATGATCAGCAAATCAATAGCACCCAGCACTTTTTTTCTTACCGCATTCAGTGCATGTCTTCTGGCCAAGGAAAACTGGGTGAAAACCTGCCCACCATTGCTGAAATTCCCTTCCGGCTCTCTTGTTGGAAGAAAACTTCCCAGGGGCAATAAAAACTGGGAATGTATTGTAACCCCTCTTGCATGCAATGCGGCAATGCCAGTTGGGGCAACAATTACATAAGACTTATGGGTCAAATCTGATAGATTTCTAAGAAAAGTAGTTTTCCCAGTCCCTGCTTTCCCGGTCAAAAAAATCGGACTGTTGGTACTGTTCACAAAATGCGCAGCAAGTGTTAATCGATCTGTAACCTTTATTTCCATAAAAATAAAATTAAAATAAAAATTTCAGGAGCACCGTGGAATATCCGTTTAAGTTCGCAAAGTTTTCAAAAAAATGTAACTTTGTTTCCTGTAAATAGTTGTTATACTAACTATTAAAGCACTAATCAAATGACTAAAAGTATTTTGGTGACCGGAGGAACAAAGGGAATAGGTAGGGCTATCATTGATAGATTTGCTGAAGAAGGTTTTGATGTTTATACTTGTGCCAGAAGTACTGAGGACCTGAACGCACTCGAAGATGAATTCAGAGAGAAATTTCCCTCTCAGAAAATTTTTACCATGAAAGCTGATCTCTCTTCAAAGGATGAGGTTTTTAATTTTGCCTCAGAAGTAAAAAGACGGGTTGTTCCGGATGTACTGATAAATAACACAGGTGTATTTTTGCCAGGGGCCATACATTCAGAGCCAGAAGGTAATTTTGAAACCATGATGCAGACAAACCTGTATTCTGCATATTACCTGACCAGGGCATTTACCGATGAGATGATCAGAAGAAAATCAGGCTATATTTTTTCTATAGGTTCCATAGCTGGACTTACAGCGTACGCCAATGGAGGAAGTTATGCGATTTCAAAATGGGCTATGTTAGGATTTACCAAATGCCTTAGAGAAGAATTAAAAGGTTTCAATATAAAAGTCACTTCAGTTTTACCGGGAGCTACTTATACTGCTAGTTGGGAAGGGGTAGATATTCCGGTAGAAAGATTTATGAAAATAGAGGATATTGCAGCATATGTTTGGGGAGCGTATAACCTTCCACCTTTTTCAGTTGTTGAAGAAATAGTTATCAGACCGCAATTAGGAGATTTATAACCTTATGGAAACCAAAGCACTGTTGGAAAAAGTTCGCTATTGCAATAGCCTTACTTCTTATTCAAGAAGAAAAACCATACCAGTTAAAGTTGGTGATGTAACAATTGGAGGGGACCATCCTATTGTGGTCCAATCCATGACGACTGTAGATACCATGGATACCATAGGCTCTGTGGAACAATGTATTCGAATGATAGATGCAGGATGTCAGTTGATTCGAATTACAGCTCCCAGTATCAAAGAAGCAGAAAACCTGAGGGAGATAAAAAAAGAGCTTTTAAATAGAGGTTACAATACCCCCTTGGTAGCCGATATTCATTTCACCCCAAATGCGGCAGAAATTGCTGCCAGGATCGTGGAGAAAGTTCGAATCAATCCCGGGAATTATGCAGACAAAAAGAAATTTGAGATCATCGAATATACTGATCAGAGTTATCAAGAAGAATTAGAAAGAATAAGAGAAAGATTTTTGCCCTTGGTCAAGATCTGCAAAGCGCATGGAACGGCCATGAGAATAGGCACCAATCATGGTTCTTTATCAGACAGGATAATGAGCCGTTATGGTGATACCCCATTAGGAATGGTGGAATCTGCACTGGAGTTTTTAAGAATTTGTGAGGATGAAAATTTTCATGATATCGTGATTTCTATGAAATCCTCAAATACCCAGGTAATGGTTCAGGCTTACAGACTTTTGGTAAATAAACTTGATGAAGGGGGATTCAAAGCTTATCCCTTGCACCTCGGCGTGACAGAGGCTGGAGATGGAGAAGACGGGCGAATCAAGTCTGCTGTTGGTATAGGCACTTTACTCGAAGATGGATTAGGTGATACAGTCAGGGTATCACTTACAGAAGATCCTGAATTTGAAGCTCCTGTAGCCAAAGCATTGGTGGATAGGTATGAAAATCGCGGAAGTCACGCGCCAATTGATGAGATCAATCTTTACCCGATTTCTCCTTTTGAATATAATAGGAGAGATACTTTAGAAGTGTTCAATTTTGGAGGAACCAATGTGCCTCGGGTTATTGCGGACATTTCTGCTTTATCTCAAATTTCAGAAAAAGAAATGAAGCAAGTTGGTCATTTTTATTTGCCAGAATTGGATAAATGGAAAATGAATGATCAAGGTGCCGACTATGTATTTTCAGGAGCTAATCCAATTCCTTTCATGCTGCCCAATGGCATGAAGGAAATTCAATATTTTGCCATTTGGCTCAACTCTAAAGATCAGGTAAATACCTTTCCCGCATTTAATTTAGAAGAGTTTAGAACTGCAGAAAAATGCCACTATGGTCTAAATTTCCTGTTATTGGAGGATGATCAAATTTCCCAAGCATTGCCTTTGCTGGAAGGTAGAAAAGATGTGGTGGTTATTTTGCACAGTGACAACCTTCACAAACTTCCGGCATTAAGAAGGGCTTTCTTTGAATTGCTGGAAAACCATAGCCAATTGCCTGTAGTAGTCAAGGTCAATTACCCTAAACAGCCCCAAGATCAGACCATGATTTATTCAGCTACCGATGTGGGAGGGCTTTTAGTAGATGGATTGGGAGAAGGGATTATGATCAGTATCGAAGCTTATCAAGGTGAGGAGAGGTCAGGAATTTTAGAACAAATTAAGTTACATAATTCGGTAAGTTTTGGTGTCCTACAGGCAGCAAGAACAAGGATGTCAAAGACGGAATATATTTCCTGCCCATCATGTGGCCGTACTCTTTTTGACCTGCAGGAAACCACAGCAATGATCAGGAAAAGGACTGATCATTTGAAAGGAGTCAAAATTGGAATTATGGGATGTATTGTCAATGGTCCTGGAGAAATGGCAGATGCTGATTATGGATATGTCGGTTCAGGAAAGGGTAAAATCACCCTTTACAAAGGCAAAGAAGTTGTCAAGAGGTCTGTTCCTTCTGAAAAGGCGGTGGATGAGTTGATAGAAATCATCAGAAAAGATGGCATGTGGCTCGAACCAGAAGTATGATTCGCTGGTTATTAGATTAAAGCAATAAAGAAGTGGGAAATTATTGCCCTGTTTTATCATATCCCAAAAAAAGAAAAGTACAACCCCATGGCAAATAGCAAATTAAAGGAATTTTTTCAGCTAGGTGAAGTATCCAATTACTTTATCAGGGTTTTCCAAAAACCAGACCCTAACAAGCCAAGCAATTTCAACCTCAGGATGATGCATGGCATCAATAAAATATCCATCTTGATGTTTTTAGCAGCCATCATTATTTGGATAATAAAAAGGGTGGCATAAACTTTTGTGTTAGCAATGGACTGGTTAAATTTATCTCTTAATGGATTTGATCTATTTCAGAGATTATTGTTTGGCCAAGCCAGGAACATCTGAGGATACCCCTTTTGATGAAAATACACTCTGCTTTAGGGTGGGAAAAAAAATTTTTGCAATAACTGATATTTTAGACTTTGAAAGTGTCAATTTGAAATGTGATCCTGAATATGCGATCGAATTACGTGAAAAATTCCCCGGAATTCAACCGGGATATCATATGAACAAAAAGCACTGGAATACAGTGAGTGCCAATGGTTCAGTGCCCGATTCTTTGATTTTAAAATTGACGGATCACTCATATGAATTGATTTTTTCAAGTTTACCAAAAAAAGTCAAGGAGGAGCTGAACAATAAATGACCTACCTGAAGATTGACCAAATTAACAAAAGTTATGATGGTGATAAAGCGGTGATAAAAAACTTATCTCTTGATTTGGACAAGGGGACGGTAGTTTCCTTGGTTGGAGAGAGTGGCTCAGGAAAAAGTACCTTGCTCAAAATTGTGGCAGGGCTTGAATCCAGAACGAGCGGGGAAATTTTTTTGGACCAGGTACGTATTTCAAACCCCAAGGAAAAGCTCGTTCCCGGATATGATGAGATTCAATTGGTCTATCAAGATTATCATTTGTATCCCAATTCAACCGTTGAGGAAAATGTTACAAGGCCGTTATTGCTTTACGATAAAACATATAAAAGAGCAAGGGTAAAATTGATTCTGCAGCTTTTAGGACTGGAAAAGTTTAAGGAAAAATTACCCAGACAGCTTTCAGGAGGCCAACAGCAAAAAGTAGCAATTGGGAGGGCAATGAGTTTGGAACCTCAGGTTTTATTGCTAGATGAACCTTTTTCCAGCTTGGATACGATTCAAAGAAGGGAATTGATTGCCGAACTGAGGGAGATGTTCCAAAAACTAAAAATGACAGTTTTATTTGTTACCCACGATTTGGATGATGCCCTTCAGATGTCTAATGAATTGGTGTTGATCCAAAATGGAAGGTTGATTCAGAGAGGGCATCCAGAAGAGATATTTTCAAATCCTAAAAATATTTATGCAGCAAAACTTTTCAGTCATTTGAATCCGCTACCGGGAAAGACAGATTCTTATATAAGACCTTCGGATGTTCAACTTTTTAAAACTTCGGGGATTGCAGCCAAGGTTGTACAAAAACAATATTTGGTTCATTTTAACCAATTGACCGTGCAATTACAGGATGGTACATTCTGGTTTGTGGAAGATAAGAAAAGGCGTTTTGGTGTCGGAGATAGGATCCACATCCAATGGGAAAATCATCGTGAAATAGGTCCGGTAAAATAAAAGCCCCAAATTCAAATTTGGGACTTCTAGTAAATATCATTCGTCAATTTCATCCTGAATTTGCCCTGCCTGCAATTCCTCGGTAGTTGCTTCTCGGACTTCAAAAACTTCGCCTTCAAAATGGAGGTCAAAACCCACTAATGGATGGTTGAAATCTAAAAGAATTTCTGCACCCATGTCTTTCAATACTTTTGCTTGCAAAGGGAATCCCTTTTCGTCCAGAAGTGGAAGAAAATTACCTTCTTCCAACATTGCTGGTTCAAAGCCTCTATCTTTACTGAACTGTTCTTTAGGCAGAGTCATGATGAGTTCATCATCGGCTTCTCCGTATGCGTCCTGTGATGAAATCACGAAATTAAAGGTGTCTCCTTCTTTTTTATCCACTAAGTAAGATTCAAATTTTTCCGGCAATCCACTTTGGCCAAAGATAAAATAAAATGGATCTTCTTGACCCCTTACTTCAACACTAAATGGAACAGACTCTATTTCATCAGCTTCTTTGCTGACTTTTAATTCGTAGGTAAGACCTACAACAGCGCTTTTAATTATATTCATAAGACAAAGTTAGGGAAAGTTTTACTTTATAGCCCCATTTATCATGACTACAAGTATGGCAATCATACTGAATAGGAAGCAAAAAAAGACTGCTTTCCATTTACCCTTAAATGAATAATACACCGAAAACAAAAAAATAACACTGAATGCCAAAGCGAAAAACAATAGGACTTTCAGGTATAATTCCTCTGATGCGTGGAAATAAGGTGCCTCTTCTTTTTCAGGGTATCTGTTTGCTGCTTCTCCCCACCAATTGATGGCCATCCATTCTTTCCAATAGGAGTATGCGAATATTCCAGAAGACACGATGGCAGCAAAGGGGACAAAGATTTTGTTCATGGTGCAGAACTAAATGAAAAGCAATTCCAATTACAGGGTCTGCGGATTGATTTCCCCCAGACCCATAAAAGAGGGAATGCCTTAAACGACAATATTGATGATTTTACCTGGTACGACTATCACCTTTTTTGGAGATTTTCCCTCCAGCCATTTTTGCACAGTTCCATCACTTAGGGCTGCTTTCTCCACTTCTTCCCGGTTTAGGGAAAGGGCTAAAGGAAGTTTTGATCTTACTTTACCGTTGATAGATACTGGATACTCATGGCTATTTTCTATCAGGAATTCTTCCTTGAATTTGGGGAATTTGGCATAAATGATGGAATCTTTATGTCCCAGCATAGTCCATAATTCCTCAGTAATATGGGGTGCATAAGGTGAAATAATCACTGCTAAAGGTTCCAAAATTTCTCTTTTGTTGCATTTTAATGCAGTGAGCTCATTTACACAGATCATAAAAGAAGCTACAGAGGTATTGAAGGAGTAATGCTCCAAATCTTCTTGGGTTTTCTTGATTGTTTTATGAAGGATTTTTAGTTCGTCTTTGCTCGCCTTTTCTTCAGACACGCTTAAAACTCCATTTTTATCATGATACAGTTTCCAGAGTTTTTTCAAAAACTTCGATACACCATCTATGCCATTGGTATTCCAAGGTTTAAATTGTTCCAGTGGCCCCAAGAACATTTCATACATTCTCAATGTATCAGCCCCATAGCGTTCAATGATATCGTCTGGGTTGACCACATTGTATTTTGATTTGGACATTTTCTCTACCTCTGCACCACAGATGTACTTACCATCTTCCAGGATAAATTCAGCATCAGCCAAATCAGGTCTCCATGCTTTGAATTTTTCCAAATTCAATTGATCGTTGTGTACGATGTTCACGTCCACATGCATGGAAGAAGTCTCATATTCATCTTTCAAACCAGAACTCACAAAGGTATTGGCCCCTTTTATCCGATAAACAAAATTAGACCTGCCCTGAATCATGCCCTGATTGATCATTTTGCTGAAGGGTTCTTCGATTCTGACCACACCGATATCAAAAAGGAATTTTGTCCAGAACCTGGAATATAACAAATGTCCCGTTGCATGCTCTGCTCCTCCTATATATAGGTCTACAGCACCCCAATACTTTTCGATTGCAGGATCTACCAGTTTTTCAGTGTTCTTGGGATCCATGTACCGAAAAAAGTACCAGCTCGAACCTGCCCAGCCCGGCATGGTGCTTTTTTCAAGTGGAAATTCACCATCTGCAGTAGTATAGGACCAGTTCTTAGCTCTTCCCAAGGGAGGCTCTCCGTCTTCAGTCGGTAAATATTTATCTACTTCCGGCAAGACCAAAGGGAGATCTTTTTCCTCTATAAGATAGGGTAGTCCTTCTTTAAAATATACCGGTAGTGGTTCTCCCCAATATCTTTGACGCGTAAAAATGGCGTCTCGCATCCGGTATTGTATTTTCCCTTTACCTATTTTTTTTTCTTCCAAGAAAGCAATGGCTTTATCCATGGCTTCTTTCATCTCCAATCCGGAAATAAAACCTGAGTTGATAATGGTCCCACCTTTTCCAGGGAAAGAGCCGTTTTCCATACTTCCTTCGATCACCTGTCTGATCTCCAGTCCAAAGTGTTTCGCAAAGTTATAATCTCTTTCATCATGAGCAGGTACGGCCATGACTGCCCCCGTTCCATAGCCAGCCAAGACATAGTCAGCAATCCAGATTTGAATTTCTTCCCCATTGAAGGGGTTGATGGCATAGGATCCCGTAAATGCACCTGAAATGGTCTTAACATCAGACATCCGGTCTCGCTCTGATCGGTTTTTGGCCATTTCTACATAGGCTTCAGCATTTTTCCTTTGCCCTTCAGTGATGAGCTCTTTCACATAATCATGTTCTGGAGCAAGTGCAAGGTAAGTAACTCCAAAAATCGTATCAATTCTGGTAGTAAATACCTTGATAAGCTTGTCCTGTCCCTTTACCTGGAACAGCATTTCTGCTCCGATAGACTTTCCGATCCAGTTACGCTGCATTTCTTTGATAGGCTCGGACCACTCTAGGGCATCTAATCCCTGAAGTAAGCGTTCCGCATATGCTGTGATACGCATACTCCACTGCATCATCTTCTTTCTTTCAACGGGGTGGCCTCCCCTTTCCGAAAACCCATCTTTTACTTCATCATTGGAAAGTACCGTTCCTAAGGCGGGACACCAGTTGACGGTAGTTTCTGCCAAATAGGTCAATCGGTATTTGAGCAATATTTCTTGTTTTTGATTTTCAGAAAAAGCATTCCATTCTGGAGCTGAAAACTCCAGTATGTCTTCATCAGAAACTGCATTCACTTCGAAATTCCCTGAATTCTGAAATGTTTCTACCAAAGAAGCTATGCTTTTGGCTTTATCTTCATTTTTATCATAGTAGCTATTGAATAGCTGCATGAAAATCCATTGGGTCCATTTGTAATAATCTGGGTTGGAAGTCCTCACTTCTTTGGCCCAGTCAAAGGCGAAGCCTATATTTTTTAATTGCTCAGTATAGCGATTGATGTTTTGCTCGGTAGTAATCGCGGGGTGTTGGCCTGTTTGAATAGCGTATTGCTCAGCTGGTAAACCAAAGGAATCATAACCCATTGGATGTAGGACATTATATCCCTGTAATCTCTTGAATCTTGTTATGATGTCAGAAGCTATATAACCCAGTGGATGGCCTACATGCAACCCTGCTCCGGAAGGATAGGGGAACATGTCCAGCGAGTAAAACTTGGGTTTAGAACTGTCAGCTTTGGCATTGAAGACCTGGTTTTTTTCCCAATAAGCCTGCCATTTTTTTTCTATTTTCTGAAAATTGTAATCAGCCATTTTTGGATAAATGCGTTGTGTTTGAACAATTGCTTGCAAAAATAGAAAAATAAACGGGATTCGGCTTTTGCCTAATCATAAAGACAAAAACTTACTGCTCTTCAAATGATGAAAAGTGTCCTTCTTTAAAAGTTATATCGCCTAACTCCTAAATTTCTTTTCTTTGAGCGATTGTACCAAATATCTCTGCTCAAATAGATTTCAACGCCTATATTGATGGAAAGGTAACCATCAAATCTTTCGTCCAGCCCGGAACCTCTCCTGATTCTACCACCATTATTCATGATTCTTTCCACATCTGGCTCCCCGTTCTCTTTCAAAAAGTTTGGATTTCGGATAGCCAATTGAAGCCTTTGGGGATTTGGTCCGTTACCATTGACACCATAATCCTGAATGAGGTCCATATAAAACTCACTGACATCAAAAGCACTGATATCATCCAGATAATCTGTAAGGGTCCAGCGGTAATTCAATTCAAGAATCAAATCCATCCAAAAGTTGGCTTTATATTTTACCCCAATTCCTGTTGGAAAAACAATTGCATATTTGCTATAGGGATTATTCTCCAATTGCAGAGGCCTTAATGCCAACCATTCCCCTCTTAGATTGGCTTGGGGATCATTGGTTGTAAAACCCACTCCCGCAAAGCCATAAATATTAAAGAAATCACGATCAATATTGTACCTTTTTACAGGTTTTAAATGAAACTCCCCAATGGCAGTCATTTCCCAGTTCCTCGCCCTGAATGAAAGATTACGTGGATTACGGTTACTTCTTGGATCAGCCGGTGGATCCTGTCCTGAAATCTGGTAGTAAGTCCCTTCTATCCTGGCTCGGATATAATTTCCTAATGTTCTCCTAACTGCAAAATTTATGTTCCAGTCAGGTTGAACTCCTTCATCGTATTTCCACAAAGAATATAATTCTCCGAAATACTGCGTTGGCCCCACAGATGTAGACACAGACCATGGGGTTTCAAATCTGTAATAATTAAAACTTTGTGAAAAAACAAAGTGATTTATTGACAGAAAAAATAAGAGTAAAAATAGCCGCTTCATTTATTTCTATTTGAAAATCAATTTTTTGGGTAATTGCAATAAAATGCTTGTTTACTGAGTAAATAAATAGAAAAAATATCAATTATTCAATTTTTCGTAACCACTTTTAATATGAATATCTCTTTGAGGGAAAGGTATTTCCACACCCTCCTTAGAAAATCTTTTGAAGATTTCGAAGTAAAGTTGACTTTTAAGCACCTTAGGTTTATTGACATATTCTGAGGTCCAAACCCGCAGGTAAAAGTTAAGACTGCTATCATCAAATTCATCAAAGAGCACATCAGGCTGGGGGGATTCTAAAACATTAGGATTATCTTTTGCTACTTGCAAAAGAATTGATTTGACTTTTTCGGGATCTTCTTTATAAGAAACGCCAACAGGAAAATTAAACCTTACCTTATATTCATTGTGAGACCAGTTGATAACCTGGTCATCAATAAATTTCGAGTTGGGGATAATTACACTGATATTATCATTGGTTACTACGGTGGTTGACCTTGAGGATATTTTGATTACATCTCCGGAAATATTTCCAACTTCAATCCTATCACCGATTTTAATGGGCTGTTCAAAAAGTATGATCAGACCACTGATAAAGTTGTTAGTGATATTTTGAAGACCAAAACCAATACCAACGCCCAATGCACCTGCTAGGATTCCAAATGCGCTTAAGTCTATTCCATTTGTTTGAAGAATTGAAAATAAACCTGCAATTACAATAATATACTTTACTATGGTGCCAACAGATTGTCTGGTTCCGCTTTCAATCTGATATCTCTTTAGCACCCTATTGACCAAAAGTTTTTTAATCCATTCGGACAGAAAAAGTAAGATGGCAATGGAAATCACCAAAGTGATAAGTAAGCCTAAAGTCAAAGAGGAGTCCCCTATTGAAAAAAGCCTGATATTTAAAACATCATTAAGGAGATCAAAAAAATCTCCAATTTTCTCTTTTTTAAATTCCCAAAGGCCCTTTTCCATTTTCAAAATTACTTTTTTTAGAAATTAAAATTACAAGTTCTCATTGATTATAAATTATTTTCAAGGCGATTTGTTATTTAAGAATATTTAGTTCCTTTTGAGTGGTCATATATTCGATTTTTAAGATAATTGGTGGAATTTTAGTTAATTTTGTGGCATGAGTAAACAAAGAGAGGAATTAGAGCACCGCTTAAAGTTAAGAAATATTAAGCTCTCAGATTATGATGATATTAGAGATATCATGGTCAGTATTTACAAGGATCAAGGAGGGGCATGGACCAAACAGGAGCTGAAAAATCAATTGAAAGTTTTTCCAGAGGGGCAGATATGTATAGAGGATAATGGGATAGTGGTAGCTGCTGCCCTGAGTTTGATTGTAGATTATGGTAAGTTTGGAGATAACCATACTTATGATCAAATAACAGGATACGGTAAATTTGATACCCATGACCATGATGGTGATACACTCTACGGTACGGATGTCTTCGTTCACAAAGAATATCGGGGTATGCGCCTCGGAAGAAGGCTTTATGATGCCCGCAAAGAGCTTTGTGAAAATCTTAATCTCAGGTCCATCATTGCCGGAGGAAGGATACCCGGATATTCCAATTATGCGGATCAAATGACACCAAGAAAATACATCGATCTAGTAAAGAGCAAAGAAGTTTTTGATCCAGTACTTTCCTTTCAGTTGGCCAATGAATTTCACGTTAGAAAAGTAATCACAAAATACTTGCCTGAAGATACCGATTCAAGAGCATATGCCACACTTCTGGAGTGGATCAATATTTACTATGAGAAGGATGAAAAACTAATAGGCAATAAAAAGTCGATTGTCAGATTGGGTCTCGTGCAATGGAAAATGAGGCGGTTCAACAGTGTCGATGATCTGATGCAACAGGTAGAGTTTTTCGTCGATACA
This sequence comes from Cecembia sp., assembly GCF_007126775.1. Taxonomy (GTDB): domain Bacteria; phylum Bacteroidota; class Bacteroidia; order Cytophagales; family Cyclobacteriaceae; genus Cecembia. The sequence goes on from NZ_SLAP01000052.1 coordinate 14,075, forward strand.
GTGTCAGGCTACAAATCAGACTTTTGCCTTTTGCCTGAATTTTTCAATGCACCTTTATTGGCGGAATTCAATGACATGGATGCCTCAGAAGCTATTCGTAACTTAGCGGATTACACAAATGAGATCATTACCCGTATGAGTGACTTGGCATTGTCCTATAATGTTAACATAATCGCAGGGAGTATGCCTGAATATGATGGGAAAAAGCTAAGAAATGTAAGCTATCTCTGCCGAAGAGACGGTACAACTGACAAACAATATAAACTCCACATTACCCCCGATGAAGCTGCGTATTGGGGACTTCAGGGAGGAAATGGAATCAGGGTTTTTGATACTGATGCCGGTAAAATCGGTATCCTGATCTGTTATGATGTTGAGTTTCCTGAATTAGGGAGGATATTGGCCGAACAGGAAATGGATATCCTTTTTGTTCCTTTTTGGACAGATACTAAAAATGCATTCTTAAGAGTAAATATCTGTGCGAAAGCCAGAGCCATAGAAAATGAATGTTATGTTGCGATTACCGGTTCTGTTGGAAATCTTCCAAGAGTGGCGAATATGGATATACAGTTTTCCCAATCCGCTGTTTATTCTCCATCGGATTTCTCATTTCCTCATGATGCAACAGTGGCACAGGCTTCTGAAAATGCAGAAACTACAATTGTCGCAGATATCGATCTCGATCTCTTGACAAAGCAAAGGAAGGCGGGAAGTGTGAGGAACCTGGAGCAAAGAAGGTTGGATCTCTATTCCATACAGTGGAAAAAGAAGAAATGATCCCATAACTACAACTCGAAATGAAGTAAAGCTGAAAAAAATATGATGGTTAAAAACCTACTTTGTATCCTTTTCTCTCTATCAGTGCTACATGCAATTGCACAAGAAGAAATTATGCATAATAGAACTACTTTTTTTATCCGTAGTTTTCTTGAGCCAACGGATCCTTCCCAAAAACCTATGGTAGAAGGCCAACAACTTTTCAGTTCAGTGGTAGTGCACCGTTTTTATTCCGAAAGACAGTTCGAATCAGCCTGGATTCAAGATGATACAGTTTTGCGCGAACTGGCCTATGAGATGAGGTATGAAATAAAACAGGCAAAGTTTGATGGCCTCCAACCTGATGATTACCACCTCTTGGCAATTGACGGACTATTTTCAAAATATGAAATGGCTAGAAGTTCGGGATTGGCTTTACCGGCAATTGAACTTGCCGCTTTGGACCTTTTACTTTCGGATGCTTTTGTAATGTTAGCCTCCCATTTATATCACGGGAAAGTGGAGCCGGAACAACTGCGGACTGTATGGAATATACAGCGGTCAAATCCAGATTTAAAAATAGACCAAAGGCTTTATTTTGCAATTGATAATGGAAGTATTAGACGTGCCCTTCAGGAACTCTATCCCACATTTACCATATATAGGCCTATGAGGGAAGGATTAAGGAGATTATATGATCACTTGGATCGGTTTCAAACGGAAAAGATGACTACTTGGAAGGAGCTAAAAACCCCGAAATCCATCAAACTAGGCGATAGCCATTCAATTATCCCAGAAGTAATTCAACGTTTGTCTTTTTGGGGATATCTGCAAGAAGATTTTGAGGATTCGGGAAAAGAATACACTGCAGCCATAGAGGAAGCCATAAAAAAATTGCAGGTAAAGTTTGGTATGGATCCGGACGGAATCATTGGTCAGGGTACCCTGTATGCGCTCAATCAAGATCCCGGAAGTTTAATTAGAAAGGCTTCTGTAAACTTAGAAAGGCTAAGATGGTTGCCTGACAGTTTAAAAGAAGGTGAATTAATCGTCGTGAATACGGCCAATTTCCAGCTTGATTTTATTCAAAAAAAGGATACCATTCTCAGTTCTCGAGTGATTGTGGGAAGGAGTTTTCATTCTACACCACAGTTTTCAGCAATGATGTCTTATTTGGTATTTTCCCCAACTTGGACTGTGCCTCCTTCTATTTTGCGGCAGGAGGTCATTCCCGGTATGCGAAAAGATCCACAATACATGGCCAATAAAAGGATGCGGTTATTGACATTTTCAGGAGAGGAGGTTCCTGTAAATAGTGTCGATTGGTCCAAAATAAGTGCAGCTGGATTCCCATATATGGTGCGTCAGGATCCGGGCGATCACAACTCTTTAGGCCTAGTCAAATTTATGTTTCCAAACAAGCACCATGTTTACATTCATGATACGCCAGCCAGATCATTGTTTGCAAGAGAAGATAGGGCTTTAAGTTATGGCTGCATTAGAATTCAAAAACCATTTGAATTGGCGAAATTACTCCTCCAAAATAATCCACGTTGGACAGACGAGCAGATCAGAAGTGCCATGAGGCAAAGTAGGGAACAGGTAGTAAATCTGGATAGAAAAATTCCTGTGGTAATTTTGTATCTAACGTATTGGACAAATCCGAACGACCAAATGGTTTACAGAAATGATATTTACAAAAGAGATGAGGAGATCTATCTTGCACTTATTCAAAAGAGATAATACTCCTTTATGAATTAAGAATCTGAGAATTTCTGACATAAGTCTCGTCATTCCCGAAAATAAATAATATTGATTTATTTTTGATTAGATCTATTACTTCATTGGCAATCTCTTGTGGTACTGCCGGGCAGCCAAGGCTTCTCCCTAATCGGCCTGTCTGTGAAATAAATTCCTCTTTGGCATATTCTGCTCCATGGATGACGATGGCCCTGTCCCTGGCTTTGTCATTGAACCCCTCCTCAAGACCATCCAACCTCAAAGAATACCCGTGCTTTCCCAGATAAGTCTCTCCCGTTAGGTAAAAACCTAAACTACTCATATATGAGGAACTTGTATTTGAGAATTTTTGAGCCATTAGATCCCCTGAGTTCCTACCATGGGAGACATACCCATGATGAAGTATTTCCCCTTCTTCCATGTCTATGATCCACATTCTCTTCTCCGAGGAGGGTAATGTAAAGTCAATTACCGTTAATGGTTTCCCATCAGGAATTGATGTTTCCGCTTGCAACTTCAGGTAGCCTTTGACCCCAAAACTTAGGACATCTCTTGTAGGGAGTGTTTTGTCTGCATTTTGGGTATGGGTACTGACCAAATGTATCATATGGTCTTCAAGCGAAAGATTCTCCAAAACGTATGAGGGGAAACTATTTACAGGGAAATTGCTTGAAAACGTACCGCCGACCAATAGGGTGATTAAAATTATTGTTCTTCGCATTCCAATTCAATTAATGAAATATTAACAAATAAAGTTCCAAACTGCCTTTTTCACAAATAAACTGCATCAAATTGTAAAAATAAAATTATTGCCAGATCCAATTTAAGAGGTTAAAAAAAGTATCCTTGGAACTGATTCCCATAATAATTCTGTTTCCATTGCTGTGGATATGTAAAATCAGACTTAAACAATCAAGAATTACTGTTCATACAATATTTGTTTAAAGAAAATTAAAAAAAATTAAACAAAAAATCAGGAATCCCTGTTTGTTAAACAATGAAAGTATCCGTATTTAGAAAAGAGCATTTCAACGCTGCGCACAGATTGCATAATCCAAATTGGTCAGATAAACAAAATGAAGCTGTCTTCGGAAAATGCAATAATTACAATTATCATGGGCACAACTATGATTTAATTGTAAAACTCGATGGACCTATCAACCCAGATACAGGATATGTATTTGACATGAAGGTTTTGAGTGATCTTATTAAAGAGCATGTATTAAATAGGTTTGATCATAAAAACTTAAATTTAGATACCGATGAATTTAAAAATCTTATCCCCTCGGCAGAAAACATTGCTGTGGTTATATGGAATATTTTAAGAAAAGAAATTGATTTAAAATTTGATTTAACAATTCGATTATATGAAACAGAAAGAAACTTTGTTGAATACTGTGGATCTTGAATTCACTAGAAACATTGACGAAATAGGTGATGAACATATAGGTACATCCGACCAGACTCCATTGAGAGAAGATGCCTTTGAAATGGATGATGATTTGAAAATGGAATTGATAGAAAAACATTTCAAAGAGATTATGAATGTCTTGGGTTTGGACCTTACAGATGACAGCCTGAAAGGAACGCCAAGAAGGGTTGCAAAAATGTATATCAAGGAAATTTTCAGTGGACTTGATCCAAAAAACAAGCCCAATGTCAAACTTTTTGAAAATAAATATAAATATAGGGAGATGCTCGTTGAAAAGGATATTACTTTCTTTTCAAACTGTGAGCACCACTTCGTTCCAATATATGGGAAAGCGCATGTGGCCTACATATCCAATGGAAATGTTATAGGGCTTTCAAAAATTAACCGCATTGTTCAATATTTTGCCAAAAGGCCACAGGTTCAGGAACGATTGACTATGCAGATTGGTAATGAACTTAAAGAGCTATTAGGGACAGATGATGTGGCAGTGATCATAGATGCGCATCACATGTGCGTGTCCTCCAGAGGAATACAGGATGTCAACAGTTCAACAGTCACTTCTTTTTACAGTGGAAAATTCGAAGAAGATGAGCAGACAAAATCAGAATTTTTGAAATATCTGAGTTTGTAAAATATACAATCAACTAAACCAACACAAGCCGGAACCAGTTTCCGGCTTTTATTTTTTGATTTTACCTAAACATTTTACTTTTCTATTAATTACATATTAAAGCATTGTTGTATGAAAAATAAAAATATTGTTGTCATAGGAGGCAACTCAGGAATTGGTGCCTCTGTTGTAGAAAAATTGCGTATTCTGGGAGCGAATACTTTTTCCTATTCCAAGAGTGGAGAAGCGGGGGAGGTTTTAGATGTAACGGAAAACTTCAGTCAAATTGAAGGTCTTCCAGAAGCGATAGATGGTCTAGTATATTGCCCGGGTACGATTAATCTTAAGCCTTTTCATAGGTTTACTATTGAAGACTTTCAGCAGGATTATGAAATAAACCTTTTGGGGGCGGTTAAGGTACTTCAGGCTTCGTTGAAAGGTTTAAAAAAGTCAACTTCTGCCTCTGTGGTATTGTACAGCACAGTAGCAGTAGGGGTTGGACTTGGTTTTCATGCCTCCATTTCCAGTGCAAAGGGTGCAGTTGAAGGTTTAACGAGGTCTTTGGCGGCAGAATGGGCACCTTCAAAAATAAGGGTAAATGCCGTTGCACCTTCTTTGACGGACACACCCTTGGCATCACAACTCTTAGGCAATGAGGACAAAAAAGAAGCTTCTAATAAAAGACATCCTCTGGGAAGGTATGGAAAACCTGAAGATATTGCTGCTGCAACCATATATTTGTTATCAGAAGAATCTGGTTGGATGACCGGACAGGTACTGCATTTAGATGGTGGCATGTCTTCCATTAAAGGAATGTAATTTAGGGATAAAACAATTGAGACAGAAAAAGAGTAGTATTATCAGGGTATTCTCCCTAACTTTAAAGTAACAGATTATGAGGACTCCACCGGAATCATTTTTGATTTTCAAGGAAGAATTAGAAAAAGCCAGGATTGAAAAAGAGCGGCTTAAAAAAGAATATGAAGTCAAAGTGGCTGAATTGAATAAAGAATTATCCAGATTGAAAGAGCAAATTCATTCCCAACAAGAATTGATTAAAACTACTATGGATTATGCCATTAGACTAGAAGAAAATCTGGGTTCCTTCAAGGAAGAAGTGAGCAATGGTAAAAAAAGTCAGAACCGTACGTTCCACTAAAAACCCTTAAATCAACATGAATACTACGGCCAATATCATAGAAGAAAATAATTTCCAACTGAAGTTTGAAACGCGTTATGCCAAGGTTTATGCCAATACGGATAGAGGTATGGTTATATGTGAGCTCCTTTCAGACTATATTCCAATTGAAGATTTTAAGGAAACCTTCAAGAATATAAGCAGTATAGTGGAATCAGGAAAATATGAAAAATTCATTTTTGATAAAAGGTCCTTACGGGCCTTTCATCAACCCAGTATGGAATGGTATTTTCTAAATTGGAAGAATAAAATGTTGGAGCTTGGACTCCAAAAACACCGTAAAATCCTGCCTGAAGAAAAATGGTTTGAAAAAATGGTGATGATAGCCAAAGAACAAATTTTAAAAAATAACCCTGATAACATCATTCATCTTCTGGATATCAGGTATTGTAATTCGATAGAAGAAGCTATTCTTATATGATTAAGTATTTTGACAAAGCCTCCATCATGGAGGCTGAATCTTTTTTCAGAAGGGATTTGATCAATTCTCTAACAGGCTATAAAAGTCTTAACTTAATAGGAACAAAAAGTACATCAGGAACCAATAACCTTTCCCCCTTTTCTCAGATTTTTCATATCGGGGCAACGCCCCCTTTCGTTGGCATATTGTTCAGGCCCCATACTGTTGAGCGGCATACTTTGGAAAATATTCTGGAAACCGGGGTTTTTACATTGAACCATGTCACAGAAGCTTTTTTTAAAGAAGCCCATCAGACCGCTGCAAGGTATGAAGGCTCAGAATTTGAAGCTGTAGGACTTGAAGAAGTATATTTGGCTGATTTTTTTGCCCCTTTTGTAAAATTGAGTCCAGTAAAGGTAGGATGTCGGCTTGTGGAACATCAGACGCTGCAAGTCAATGGAACAGTAATGGTCATCGCTTCGATTGAGCACCTATTCGTTGAACAAAAGGGCCTCCGTCCAGATGGTTCTCTTGACCTCAATATGCTGGGGACTGTAACTGTTTCCGGCTTAGATGAATACCATGTGGGTAAAAGACTTGCCAGACTTAGTTATCCTAAGCCAGGGAAAGAATTACGGGAGATCTGAAATGATTAAAGCATGGGAAAGAGCTTGATCGAATTAACCCCATCTGGAATTTATTGTCCAAAAGCAGGTATTTTTATTGATCCATGGAAGCCGGTAGAAAAAGCAGTGATAACACATGCGCATTCTGATCACTCCCGATGGGGAATGAAATCCTATCTGGCGCATAAAGCTTCTGAAGAAGTTATGAAATTAAGATTGGGAAAGGACATATCCCTTCAGACCATTGACTATCAGCAGGTGATCCATATGAATGGGGTAGCTGTTTCTCTGCATCCTGCCGGGCATATTCCCGGATCTTCTCAAATCAGGTTGGAATACAAGGGTCAGGTAGCTGTAATTAGCGGAGATTATAAATTGGAGGATGATGGACTTTCTGAGCCATTCGAACCTGTACATTGTCATGAATTTGTTTCTGAGTGTACCTTTGGTTTACCAATATACAAGTGGGAGCCACAACAGTTGGTGTTTGAACGCATCAACAAATGGTGGCAAACCAATGCAGCGCATAACAGAAACTCTGTAATATTTGCTTACTCTTTAGGCAAGGCTCAAAGGGTTCTTAAAAATATTGACAAGGATATTGGAGAAATTTTTGCTCATGGTGCAATTTGGAATACCAACCAAGCCCTTTTGGCTAATCATATCAAGGTTGTGGATGTGCCCAAAGTAACTGCTGATATTCCCAAATCAAGATACAAGGGCGCCTTAATCATTGCCCCTCCATCTGCAATGGGTACCCCATGGATGAAAAAATTTTCACCGTATAGGACGGCTGTCTGTTCAGGCTGGATGAACATCAGGGGCGCAAAAAAAAGAAGGGCTGCAGATACTGGATTTGTACTTTCTGATCATGCCGACTGGCCCAGTTTGATCAAAGCAATAAAGGCCACAGCAGCAGAACGGGTTTATTTAACCCATGGTAGTACTGCGGTTTTTGGAAAATACCTGGAGGAAGTCGAGAATATAATGGCAGTGGAATTGAAAACGCTTTTTGAAGGAGAAGATAGTAATTTGGAGGTGGAATGAATTTTCTTTTAATTTAGTACTTGTATGAAAAGATTATTTCTCATCCTGCCAATTTTGTTGGTCTTTCAGTTTTGTAAGGCACCTGATCAAAATGAAAACCTTGTAATAAATACTGTTTTGGGTGAAATTGATCCTAATGCTTTGGGTATCACTTTGGTCCATGAACATGTTTTGGTAGATTTTATAGGAGCTGACTCTACTGGAAATCACAGATGGGAAAGAGATGAGGTTGCCTCATTTTTAATCCCTTTTTTAAAAGAAGCTATGGACCGTGGCGTAAAAACCATGATTGAATGCACCCCTTCCTACCTGGGTAAAGATCCTGACCTCCTAAAAATGCTTTCAGAAGCAACTGGTATGCAATTCATTACAAATGTAGGTTATTATGGTGCTGTTTCAGGAAAGTATTTGCCTTTTTATGCCTTTGGAGAATCTGCTGAAGATCTCGCTAAAAGATGGATAAATGATGCCCGTAATGGTATAGCGGAGACAAAGGTTAAGCCAGGCTTTATCAAGATTGGCGTCAATGAGGGAGAAAAACTTTCTGATATGGATGCAAAGTTGGTTAAAGCTGCTGGCATAACTCACCTTGAAACAGGTTTATTGATAGTTTCACACACAGGGTCTTGGAAGACAGCCAAGGCACAGATAGATTTGTTAAAGGCCAATGAGGTGTCTCCCAAGAGTTTTGTTTGGGTTCATGCACAGAATGAAAAGGATTTTGAAAATTATCGCTTAGCGCATCAAGAGGGGGTTTGGATAAGTTTGGATGGGATCGTATGGGATGTAAAAGGACACCTGGACCGTTTGCTTTTTATTAAAAATCACCTCGACCTTGAAAAGGTTTTGATTTCTCACGATGCGGGCTGGTACAGTCCGGGAGAACAGGACCAAAATAAATTCAAAGGGTATACCAGTTTATTTGATGAGCTGATTCCTTTACTTTATGACAATGGTTTTACAAAAGTAGATGTAGATAAAATGCTAATAGAAAATCCAAGACGGGCTTTCTCACTTCAAAATTAGCCTGAGTTTATCGCAACCTAAGGTTTCAAAATATTCTTCTGAAAATATTGTAAAATCTTTTCTCGTTTTATTGGCCCTGTGTACCTTTGCGCATGGCAGAACAGATACTTATACTCGATTTTGGTTCTCAATATACACAGCTCATCGCCAGAAGGGTCAGGGAACTCAATGTTTATTGTGAAATCCATCCATATAATAAAATCCCAGAGATTACAGCTGATATCAAAGGGATAATTTTGTCAGGAAGTCCCTGTTCGGTCAGAGATTCCGATGCACCCAATATTGATCTTGATAGCATCCGTGGAAAATTACCTGTCTTAGGCGTTTGCTATGGAGCACAGATGATGGCCCAAAAATATGGGGGGGAAGTATTGCCTTCTGAAATCAGAGAATATGGAAGGGCTAATTTGACACATATTGATCAACATTATGAATTGTTGAAAGAGATGACCCATGGTTCCCAGGTATGGATGTCCCACGGGGATACCATCAAAAAACTGCCGGAAAATTTCAAAGTAATAGCCAGTACACCAGCTGTTCAGGTTGCAGCTTTCAAAGTGCAGGGGGAGGAAACTTACGGCATACAGTTTCATCCAGAAGTTACCCATTCGCTTGAAGGTAAAAATCTTCTGAGGAATTTTGTGGTCCATATCTGTGGTTGCATGCAAGAGTGGACTTCTGATATGTTTGTAGATACCACAGTTGCAGAACTTCAGATCAAATTGGGTAATGATAAAGTTGTCATGGGATTGTCAGGAGGGGTTGATTCATCTGTAGCCGCCACATTGATCCATAAGGCTATAGGTGAAAATTTGACCTGCGTATTTGTAGACAATGGATTATTGCGTAAAAATGAATTTGAGGAAGTCCTTGAATCTTATAAAACCCTTGGACTGAACGTCATCGGGATTGATGCCAGACAGCGTTTTTACGATGCTTTGAAAGGGCTCACAGAACCTGAAGCCAAAAGAAAGGCAATCGGAAGGGCCTTCATTGAGGTTTTTGATGATGAAGCCCACAAAATTGAAGGTGTGAAATGGCTTGGCCAGGGAACCATTTACCCGGACGTAATTGAATCAGTTTCTGTCAAAGGCCCATCTGCAACCATCAAATCCCACCATAATGTGGGCGGTCTTCCTGATTTCATGAAACTCTCTGTTGTTGAACCCCTAAACACCTTGTTCAAAGATGAGGTAAGGGAAGTTGGGAGATCTCTGGAAATCCCGGAAGCTATAATCGGAAGACATCCTTTTCCAGGTCCAGGTCTGGCTATTAGGATTTTAGGAGATATTACTGCTGAAAAAGTAAAGACTTTACAGGAGGTAGATTATATTTTTATTCAGGGTCTCAAAGAACATGGGTTGTATGACCAGGTTTGGCAAGCTGGAGCCATATTGTTGCCAATTCAGTCAGTAGGGGTTATGGGAGATGAAAGGACTTATGAAAAAGTTGTTGCATTGAGGGCAGTTGGCTCAGTAGATGGTATGACTGCGGATTGGATTCATTTACCCTATGCGTTTTTAGGAAAGATGTCCAATGAAATCATCAACCGGGTAAAAGGTGTCAATAGGGTTGTTTATGACATATCCTCCAAGCCACCTGCAACCATTGAGTGGGAATAGGATTTTTTTCAAAAGGACCTTAAATACAACCCTTTACATTTCAGTATAAAAAAACAACCCGATCAATTATGATCGGGTTGTTTTTTGAATGGATTTTTGTAATGGTTATTCTCCTTGGGCCAAGGAATATCCCCTCACTTCATTGAAGGTGTACAAATGCTCAGTTTTTATAAAATCAAAACCCAGATCCTTAATCTGCTTTAGCAGATCCAATACATCATCATGTTTGATTTTTGATTGCTCCGCAGTTTTAAATCTGCATCTCCAATGGTCAGTACAGAAAGTTTCCGGCATTCCCTCTGGATATACTTTTACTCCTCTGTTGGTGATCAATTGTAACTTAAGACCGTTTGCGTCTGCTTTCCTTAGCCGCTCTCCGATCACATCAGGATTTCGGTTATCCTCATCCCAGTCAATGAATACATCTACACCAATCAGTGCTTTCTTTTCCTTATTGACCGGGCTTAATTTGATTTCCAGAGGTCTGGTTGAGGACTTATCAAAAACTGCAGGAATCATATTTTTTGGTTTTTGACCCAACCTTTCTACAACTGCCTGTGCAAATTCTTGGGTGCCTACCTTTTTGGTTGAAATACCATTTTGGTAAATATCACCTGTATGTAATCCGTCTTCCAGGGTCTTCATCCATGCATTGGCTATTTTTTCCGCTATTTCAGGCTGACCAATGTGAACCAGCATCATGATGGCACCATTTAGAAGCCCGGAAGGATTGGCAATATCCATCCCGGCAATATCCGGAGCAGATCCATGAATTGCCTCAAACATGGCTACTTCTTCACCTACATTGGCAGAACCGCCCAAACCAACAGAGCCCGTTACCTGTGCTGCAATATCGGAAATGATATCACCATAAAGGTTCAGCGTAACGATTACATCAAAAATCTCAGGTCTTTCAGCAATTAAAGCCGATCCGATATCGATGATTTTATGATCTGTTTCAATTTCTGGATATTCTTTGGCTATTTCATCAAAGGTTTTATGAAACAGACCATCAGCCAATTTCATGATGTTGTCCTTGGTCATACAAGTTACTTTTTTCCTTCCATATTTCTTGGCATATTCGAAGGCATACCTGATGATTTTTTCAGAGCCAGGTCTTGAAATCAGTTTGAGTGTCTGATATACTTCCTGTGTTTGCCTGTGCTCAATTCCTGCATATAGGTCCTCCTCGTTTTCTCTGATAATTACAAGGTCCGTTTTAGGAAAATGTGTTTTGATAAAAGGAGAATAAGCCTTACAGGGCCTTACATTTGCAAAAAGTCCAAAAGACTTACGGGTTGTTACGTTCAGACTTTTGAACCCTCCTCCCTGTGGCGTTGTAATTGGAGATTTCAAAAAAACTTTCGTTTCCCTTAAAGAGGCAAATGACTTGGGTTCCATTCCTGAACTTATCCCTTTCAAATAAACTTGTTCGCCTATTTCGATAACATCGTACTCCAGTTGTGCACCTGCTGCATCAAGTATACTTAAAGTGGCTTTCATGATCTCCGGGCCGATACCATCTCCGTAGGCGACAGTTATTTTTCTTTTTGATGACATATATAGATATGGGTTTTGTTGAACTTTCAATGTGCTGCAAAAATATAAAAAAACGGCAGAATTGGGCGGTAAACCTATTCCAATTTAGCATAATATCCATAGGTATGGTTGGATTGAAATATGGCTCAAAATCAGGCCAAAATCTGTGTTTTATAGGATTTTTCTAAGAATCTCTTTGCTAATGTACGTACTGCTTGTATATTTGGTTTCAACATTCACCTATTCCTATGGCTGATACCAAAAATATTCTCTCTGAAGAAAAAGACGGGGTTCTTTATTTGACTGTCAATAGAGAGTCAAAATTGAATGCATTAAATTTTGCAACCTTAGAAGAAATCAGGAATATTTTCAATGAGGTTTCTGATAACAAAGATATCAAGGCAGTGATGATTACCGGTTCAGGGGAAAAGGCTTTTATTGCAGGAGCCGATATAAGTGAGATAGCAGAGCTCAATGAGCTGAATGCCAGAAAATTTGCCGAAAATGGCCAGGAAATTTTTGACTTAATTGAGAATTGTCACAAGCCTGTTATAGCTGTAGTCAATGGTTTTGCTCTTGGAGGGGGCTGTGAATTGGCAATGGCCTGCCACATGAGAGTGGCAACTGCCAATGCTAAATTTGGGCAACCTGAAGTGAACCTTGGGATTATACCCGGTTATGGAGGCACCCAGAGGCTTACACACCTAATAGGTAGAGGCAAAGCGAATGAACTTATGATGACAGGAGATATGATTGGCGCCGATGAGGCCAAAAATTTGGGCTTGGTCAACTATGTTATGCCGACGAAAGCTGAGGCCATGGAAAAAGCTGAAGAAATTGTCCTTAAAATCATGAGCAAAGCGCCTTTGGCTATTGGAATGATTGTAGATTGCGTCAATGCTGTATATACCTCAGAAGAAAACGGCTTCCAAACAGAGGCAAATAGTTTTGCAAGGTGTGTAAAATCAGGAGATTATAAAGAAGGTACAAGTGCCTTCCTAGAGAAGAGAAAACCGGTTTTCAAGGGGGAGTAATTCCCCTTTTTATTTTTTAGGATGAGCCAACTCAAAAAATTAGCCGGTCAGACCGCTGTATATGGGATCAGTAGTATACTGGGCAAGACCGTTAATTTCTTGTTATTGCCCATTTATACGGCCTATTTGGATAAAGAAGCGCTGGGTTCTTTTACGGCAATTTATGCCTTCATCGCTTTTTTAAATGTAGTATTTACCTATGGTATGGAAACTACCTATTTCAGGTATGCTACAGGTAAAGGACTGGAACCCGAAAAGGTATATTCACAGATACAATCTTTATTGATCACTACTTCATTGTCCTTAGGGGCTTTGATTTATATCAGTGCTGATCCAATTGCTCATTTTTTAGGCTATGAAGGAAGAGCCCATCTTTTCCGATGGGTAGCCTGGATCCTTGCAATTGATGCCATGCTTGCTTTGCCTTATGCCAAACTTAGGAAGGAGAATAGGGCTTTATCATTCGCATTAACCAAATTAGGAAACATCCTTTTGAATGTCGGGTTCAATGTGTTCTTCTTGGTGTTTTGCTTTCATGTATGGAAAGGTGATATTTTTTCAGGCTTAAAACCCATCATTGACTCCTTTTATAATGAAAATTGGGGGGTAGACTACATTTTACTGGCCAATTTACTTGCCAATGCGCTGATGATCCCGGTACTCTTTAAGTTATCGGGGAAATTCAGTTTTGGAATAAACTGGGCTTTCATAGGTCCGATGTGGCACTATGCGGTACCTTTGCTCTTTATGGGTCTGGCTGGAGTTACGAATGAGGTTTTTTCCAGAGGCCTGTTCGAATATGTTTTGCCAGAAGGTTTTTATGAAGGACTAAGCGCTAGAGAGGCAGGAGGGGTTTTTGGGGCAAATTATAGGCTTGCAATTTTCATGAACTTGGTCATACAGGCCTTTAAATATGCAGCAGAGCCATTTTTTTTCAACCAGTCCACAGAAAAAAACAGTCCGGAATTATTTGCAAAAGTCATGCATGCTTTTGTCATTTTCTGCAGTACATTAATGATTATTATATCGGTCAATCTGGATATTTTGGGCGGATTTTTCCTTAGAGGGGAAGGCTACAGCGCAGGTTTGCATATTGTGCCTTTACTTTTGTTCGGCTATTTGTTTCTTGGCATTTATTTTAATCTAAGTATCTGGTTTAAATTGACGGATCAAACTAAATATTCTTTCTATATCACCCTTCTCGGTGCGGTTGTTACGGTCTTGGTCATCTTGATATTTGTACCATGGTTGGGTTATTTGGGTGCAGCACTCAGTACCTTGGCCTGTTACCTTGTCATGTCATGGGTTTGTTACCTGTATGGCCAAAAATATTTCCCGATCCCATATCATACAGAAAGGGATTTATTTTACCTGATTTTTGCTTTTGCATTGAGTTATATGGGGTTTTTCATGGACTTTGAGATTTCAGTAATTCAATTTATCTCAAAAAATGCGCTTGTGATTCTTTTTCTTCTAGTAGTTTTGTTTTTGGAAAAAGATAAACTCCATGATTTAGGAATTGATATCAAAAGAAAAAAGAATGAAAGTTAAGGTAATCAACCGCTCCCGGCATCCGCTTCCAGCCTATCAGACCCCACTGGCCGCAGGCCTGGATCTAAGGGCTAATTTGGATGCGCCTGTAACGCTCCAACCTCTTGAAAGAAAACTTATTGGGACAGGCCTTTTTATAGAATTGCCGTCAGGCTATGAAGCCCAAATAAGGCCTAGGAGTGGACTTGCTTACAAACATGGTCTTTCAGTTCTCAATACACCGGGGACCGTTGATGCGGATTATAGGGGAGAGGTCAAGGTACTTTTGGTCAACCTTTCGAATTCATCTTTTGTGGTGGAAGATGGGGAACGGATTGCCCAAATGGTAGTAGCCAAGCACGAACAGATCAATTGGGAAGAGGTTAATGTCCTTTCCGAAACTGAACGTGGAGCAGGGGGATATGGCAGTACAGGGAAGGCATAGATCATTTAACAGAACTTAAAAGCTTGCTTATTGATTGACATTTTGTCAATAAAGATAAAAAGGCATTAAGTTTGTGAATATATTACTATTCGAAATGGTTTGGGATTCTTTCCACAAAACCAAGCACTTGCTTCTATCGTATTGCATCATTTAGAAGCCTTAATAGCTAACAAACAATTCGTGAAAATCAATTTAAAATATTCTTTCCTCCTTACTCTGGTCATTGTGGTGGTATTTCCAGCCATTGCGCAGAAAAATCTTTCCCGTAAAGAGAAAAAAGAGCAAAACCGTGAAGCATTGGCTTCCAGATTATTTATTGATGGCCAAAGGTATCTGATGTTGGAAGATGTTGATCGGGCTTATTTTTATTTTCAAAAAGCCAGGGAGCTAAGACCAGATGATGCCGCAGTAAATTTTAAACTTGCAGAAATCCTGCTTCGTGTCAACAGAGTAGATGATGCTATGGAGTACGGAATGCGTGCAGTGGAGGCAGATCCTGAAAATAAATATTACAATTTGGTAATGGCAGAGGCCTTTACAAAACAAGGAGAACTTGAAAAAGCAGCCCAGATTTTAGAAAATCTAATGGAGAACTCTGATGAAAATCAGAACTACATCCTTGATTTGGCATCCCTTTACCTTTCATTGGGGGATTCTGATAAGGCCTTGGAAGCCCTTAACCGCGCAGAAGATTTTTATGGAATTGCTGAACAGCTAACCCTTCAAAAACAAAGAATATATCTTAGAAAAAATAACCTGAATGCAGCGATAAAAGAAGGAGAAAAACTTATTGAAGCGCATCCTGGCAATTCCCAATATGTACTCAGTCTGGTAGAAATTCTTTTTAACAATGGCAGGACAAACCAAGCATTAGAATTGGTCAATCAATCCTTGGAAGCATACCCCAATCAAGGAGACCTTCAGCTTGCTGCTTATGCACTTTATAAAGATATTGGAGAAATTGATAGAGCAGAAACCCTGATGTTGCAGGCATTTTCCAATGTGGATTTAGAGGGCAAGGTAAAAGCAGAAGCATTTGGGGAAGTTCTAAGAGAACCTAAGACAGTAAGAAGGGATTCACTTATGAACCGTCTGGAAAAAAGAATGATGGCCATAAATGGAGACGATCCTGAAGTGCTTGCTGTTTTGGCAGATAGATTAATGATCAATAACCAAGTTGAAGAAGCCTTAGCGTTATATGAAAAATCTGTTAATATCAGTCCGGCCAATGCGCAAGTATTACAGGCAGTGATCACTACCAAGTTTGAGATGCAAAGTGATTTCGCGGAAATTGAAAATTACACAGAAGTCGCAGTAGATGAGCATCCGGAGCGGGCTGAATTTTGGTTTTTTGATGGTACGGCCAAACTGGCCCAGAAAAAAGGAGAGGAAGCTGAAGTATCATTTTTGAAATCACTTGAGGTCAATAGGGGAAGAAATAAACAATTGGATTTACTGGTAAAAGCCTCATTGGGCGACACTTACCACATGATAGGGAAAAAGACAGAGGCTTTTGAGAAATATGAACAGGTCCTTGCGAGTAAACCTGAAGACGAACATGTGCTGAATAACTATGCTTACTTTCTCTCACTATCCAAAAAGGATCTTGAGAAGGCCAGATCCATGTCAGAAAACCTGGTAAAAAGATTTCCCAATAACTCCACCTATTTGGATACCCATGCCTGGGTATTATTCCAATTACAGGATTATGAAAATGCTAAAATATTTATGGAAAAGGCATTGGAAAATGAAGATAAACCAAGCGGTGTAATGCTTGAGCATTATGGAGATATTTTATATCATTTGGGGAATAGAAGTGAAGCCATCAGTTTTTGGAAGCAAGCCGAGGGTGGAGATGAGACTTCCGAGTTTTTATTAAAGAAGATCAAGGATCAAAAATATTATGATTAAAAAGTTTTTTGGGGCAATGATCATTCTTGCCTTCATATTTGGGGGCTGTGCCAAAAGACCTAATTTGTATACCTCAGATGAAGTAATGCAGGAATTTGATCCTGCTTACCTGGATTTTAATTATTTGTCCGCTAGGGGAAGGATAGTTATTGAAGAAGCCAGTGGAAAGACCACAAGGGGCACCATAAATTTTAGGGCAAAGAAGGACAGTATTATTTGGTTCAGTGTAACCCCTGGCTTGGGTTTAGAAGCATTTAGGGGAGTCATTACAAAGGATAAAGTCAGATTGAAGGACCGTTTGAACGGAGAAGATATTAATATGAGCTTTATCGAAATCACTGACCGTTATGATCTGAAATTATCCTTGGAACTGCTACAAAACCTGATGTATGCAAATGTGCCCAATGAGTTTAGTTATAGAGATAGGTTGATCAGGGTAGGACAATATTTTGAACTGACACAGGCGCGGGACGGAATAAGGTATCATTCAAGGGTCAGTACACGGCATGGCAAGGTGCAGGAATTGACTAGTACCTCTATGTTGGATAAGGGAGGGCTTCTAGCCAATTATCCCGTTTTCGAAGATGTGGAAGGTCAACCTTTTCCCAATAAAATGCTACTTAAACTTTCTTACAATTCTCCCGAAGGTACTCAGGTAGCTATTGTAAATCTGGAAATGACAAAAGTAGAATTTTCCCCCTATCCTTTAAATTTCCCTTTTCAATTTTAGGGTTATGAATAAGCTTAAGGTCATAGGGTTATTGGTTTTGATGCTAGGGGCAATCGCCTTACAGGATACCCATGCCCAAACCCGCAAGACCAGGGCGCAGATTGAGAAAGAAAAAGCAGATATTCAAAAAAAACTGCTTGAATTTGATCAGATTCTCAAAAAAACTGCGGAATCAAAAAGGGTTTCTGTCGGGCAGCTCAATGCTGTAAACCAACAACTTCAAAATCGCATTAATTATATCAACACACTCAACCGAGAAATGAGGTTGTTGGAAACAGAAATCAAAGAAACGGAAAATAGGATTACGGCACTTGAAAAGGAATTAAAGAACCTTAAGAAGGAATATTCGGATATGGTCTACACCTCATCCAAGCTCAATCAAGGCACCACCATGACAGCTTTTGTTTTTAGTTCAGAGACCTTTAAGCAGTTTTTTATGAGGCTAAGGTACCTGAAGCAGTATGCCGATGCCCGCAAGAAGCAAGTTGAGCAAATAGAAAAGGTTTCCGTTGAACTGATCGGTCAGAGGAACAGTTTAAATGATAAGAGCTTAGAATTGAGGGCTGTATTGAGTCAAGAGCAACAGCAAAAACA
This sequence comes from Cecembia sp., assembly GCF_007126775.1. Classification (GTDB taxonomy): domain Bacteria; phylum Bacteroidota; class Bacteroidia; order Cytophagales; family Cyclobacteriaceae; genus Cecembia. Next base: position 32,315 of record NZ_SLAP01000052.1, read on the forward strand.
ACAACTCGATAAAGCTAAGTCAGAACAGCAACGAATTGTGAATAGCCTGAATCAACAGGAACAGGAGCTCAGGAAACAGATTGCTGCGGCCAAAAAACAACAGGAAAACCTGAATCGCATGCTTCGTGAGATCATTGAAGAGGATCGGAAAAAAGCAGAGGCGGCCGCAAAAAGATCAAGTTCAACAGCCAATAAGGCATCAGGAAGCAGCATACCGCTTACTCCAGAGGCTGCGGCATTGTCCAGTTCCTTTTCAAGCAATAGAGGTAAACTCCCTTGGCCAGTAGAAAGTGGATTTATCTCCAGACCTTTTGGTACCCATCCCCACCCAACCTTAAAGGGGATTACAGAGGACAATGATGGGGTAGATATCCAAACAGCTCCCAATGCCAACGTGAGGGCTGTATTTGATGGGGAAGTTATCAAAATAGGTACAATTCCTGGTTATGGAGGTACTATTGTGGTCAGGCATGGAGAGTATTACACTATGTACAGTAAGCTTAAGGTAATTTCCGTGAAATCAGGAGAAAAGGTCAAAGCCAAACAGGTTTTGGGACAAGTGTATACCAATCGGGAAGGTGTTGCGGAAGTCCATTTTGAAACATGGAAAGGACTGCAACCAATGAATCCATCTATTTGGCTTGCAGGTCAATAAAACAAATAATTCGTATATTTATAAAAAAACAGGGATATAGATGACGTAATCCTTTGCGATAGCGTTGTACAAGTATATCTTTGTAACAATTCATCATTTAAATTATACCAACATGACAACATTGGGTTTCTTTCAAAATATGGGTGGAGGATCAATTATCCTTATCATCTTAGTGATTCTTCTGCTTTTTGGAGCCAAGAGAATCCCGGAACTGGCAAGAGGGCTTGGGAGAGGTATTAGGGAGTTTAAAGACGCCACTAAAGAAATTCAGGAAGACCTTGAAGAAGGACTGAAGGAAAAAAAGAAAAAAGACTAAACGGAACCAAAGAGCGACACCTTGGAAAAATTCCTTTCATTTGACGACATTAAAAAGTCGCTTGAAAATAGGGAAACCGATTGTAAAGCGATTGTAAATTATTACTTAAACAATATCAAGACGAAGGCGCATCTCAACGCCTTCGTTGAAGTTTATGAGGAATCTGCTTTGCAGCAGGCTGCTCAAGTGGACAGTAAAATTGCTTCCGGAAAAGCGGGGAAATTGGCGGGTATGGTCATAGGCATCAAAGATGTGCTGGTTTATAGAGACCATGAAGTTAATGCCTCCAGCAAAATTCTGGACGGTTTTGTTTCCCAATTTACAGCCACAGCTATTCAAAGGCTGATCGAAGAAGATGCCATCATCATTGGCAGACTCAACTGTGATGAGTTTGGCATGGGGAGTTCCAATGAAAATTCTGTTCATGGGAAAGTGCTGAACGCCGCTGATGAAAACCGAGTACCAGGAGGTTCCTCCGGTGGATCCGCAGTTGCTGTTCAGGCCAATTTATGTACGGTTTCCTTAGGAACTGATACCGGTGGTTCTGTAAGGCAGCCAGCTGCATTTACAGGTTTGATTGGTATTAAACCCACCTATTCAAGGGTTTCAAGATGGGGATTGATAGCCTACGCTTCCTCATTTGACACCATTGGGGTTTTTTCCCGCAATGTAAAAGACAATGCCCTGGTTATGGAAATTATGGCAGGTCCGGATAACTTTGACAGTACAGCATCCAAAAAGCCTGTTCCTCATTATTCGGAATTGCTTCATTTTGACAAGAGAGCTAAAATCGCCTATCTTAAAGAAACACTGGAATCTCCGGCACTTCAGCAAGAAATCAAAGCTAACACATTGGCGGTGCTGGAGAAATTAAAGCAGGAGGGACATGAAGTGGAAGAAGTTCAGTTTCCTTTGTTAAAATATGTACTCCCAACCTACTACATCCTTACCACTGCTGAGGCAAGTTCCAACCTTTCAAGATTCGATGGCGTAAAATATGGATACAGAAGTCCAAACGTTCATAACTTGGAAAGCATGTATAAAAAAACAAGGTCAGAAGGTTTTGGTGAGGAGGTAAAGAGGAGAATCATGTTAGGTACTTTTGTTTTAAGTGCAAGTTATTATGATGCTTACTTTACCAAAGCACAAAAAGTTAGAAGATTGATCAAAGAATATACAGAAAATTTGCTGTCAAAATACGATTATATTGTTCTTCCGACAACGCCTTCAACAGCTTTTAAGTTTGGGGAGCATAGCAACGATCCTGTAGCCATGTATCTTGAGGATTTATTTACCGTACAGGCATCGGTTTCCGGTGTTCCTTCGTTATCCTTACCAAATGGAACCGACAGCAAAGGTTTACCTATTGGCATTCAAATTATGGCCAACTCATTTAAAGAGGCTGAATTGTATGCTTTTGGGAACTACTTGATGGATTTAAACAGTAATTGATAACATATAAGTGTACCTGATCATGAAAATGAAAACCATCACTAACTCGTTCATAGCCATATTGATCTTTTTGGTCAACGGAGTTACTTTTGGTCAGGAAATTTACTTGTATAACAATGCTTCTATTGAAGAAGAGACCATTTCACCCACTTATCAATTTGATTATATACCTGATTTCACTTATGATGAAGTGGCGAGAAAAATCCGGAAAATGGAAACCGGAATGCCTTTTGAGTTGAATGATAGGATTTTTTCCTTTATCAATTATTTCGTGGTCCGTAATAGGGAATATACCAAGATGGTCCTTCAGAGAAAAGACGTTTTCTTTCCTCTTTTTGAAAGTACACTTGCCGCGCATGACATGCCTGATGAGATCAAATACCTTTCAATTATAGAGTCCGGATTAAATCCCAGAGCAAGATCAAGGGTAGGTGCGATGGGTCTATGGCAATTTATGCCAGCCACAGGTAAAATGTATAACCTATACGTAAATTCTGATATTGATGACAGGATGGATCCAGAGCTTTCTACAGAGGCTGCGGCAAAGTATTTAAAATCCTTATACCGCATGTTTGGAGATTGGGAAGTGGCACTTGCAGCCTATAATTGTGGTCCCGGAAATGTAAGAAAAGCCATAAGAAGATCAGGTGGTAAAAAAACTTTTTGGGAAATTTACAATTATCTTCCAAGAGAAACCAGGGGTTATGTACCTCAATTTCAGGCGATGATTTATGTTCTGAATTATGCAGAAGACCACAACCTTTTTCTTGAAGAGCCTGTTTATCCAATAGCTTATGACAAAGTCAGGTTCAATCAGGAATTGGATTTGGAGCAATTGGCATATATGACTGGTCTATGCATAGAAGATCTTGAATCGCTTAATCCTTCTATACAAAACCGGCTGATTCCCGATTCGCACCGGCATATTGCCATTAGGGTCCCTAAATCAAAAGCAAATCTGATCACTGAAAATAAAGAAAGCTTTGCAGAAGCTGTAAAATTGACTGATGAAAGGTCGTTGGCCCTGAGAAGCAATAACAAAAACATCAGTCCGCAAATCCCAAGTAGAACAGTTGCCGTTCCCACAGGAGAAAGGATCACCTATAAAGTCAAATCCGGGGATGTCTTAGGGAAAATAGCTGAGATGCATGGTACAACAGTTACCAATATTAAAGATTGGAACAACCTGTCTTCAAATCTAATAAAGGTGGGGCAAACACTCTATATTTACGGAAATAAGAGTGATTCTATAAATAAGAATTTGGCAGATATTTCAGAAACCAATCCATCGAATCCTAGGGTTTATACAGTTCAGCCTGGAGATTCGCTGTGGTTGATTTCTAAAAAGCTCAATGGTATTACTGTGGACCAATTGAAAAAGCTCAATAACCTTAATTCCAATCAAATCAAGCCTGGGCAGAAATTAATTATAGGATAACTATTTTCTTAGGAAAATAATTTTTAATCACTTTATTAATTTCTAAATTGCAAATGCCAAAAAATACGGAGAAGATATGAAATTCAAAAATAGGGGCTTGGTGATGATGCTGATCATTGCCACCATAGGATTTTGGAGTTGTGCGGAGAATGAGGATTCTCAAAACTCCACAAAACCAAAAGCTAGGGGGGCTATAGGTGAAATTATATTAGCCATTGATTCTACCAAGTGGGAAGGTCCGGTTGGGCAGACACTCAGGGAGATTTTTCAAGAGGATGTTTCTGGTTTGATCAGGGATGAAAGCATGTTTGATATCCGGAAAGTTGATCCAAGAGGAATGACGAGAATTTTGAAGATGGCTACCAATATCGTTTATGTGACCACATTTGATGATAAAAAATCGGCGAGTCAGAATATCAATGCTTTATTTACCAAAGAGGCCAAGGAAAAAGCCAGTAATGATCCTTCCTTGTATATCCTTAGAAATGCAGATGAGTTTGCTGTCGGTCAGGAGGTTGTTTACTTATTTGGTAACAATGAAGAGCAGCTGATCCAAAACCTCAAGGATAATAAATCGAAGATACAGAATCTTTTTCAGGTAAGGGAAAGGGGCAGGTTACAGAGAGCGTTATTGAACAGGAAAAATTCTTCTGCCAAGGTGGCTGGTGAAAATTTAGGATTAAGCATCAATGTTCCAGCTTCTTATCAAATAGTAAAGTCCGAAAATAATTTTTTGTGGCTAAGACAACCCACTCCAAGATCAGATAGGCCAGATATCAGTCTCTTTTTCTACGAGACAGACTATGTATCTGAAGAACAGACCTTTCCTCAGGAAATCTTACAGTTACGAGAAAAGATTACCAAGCAGCATATTTTTGGAGACCCTTCCAATAGGAACTCTTATTTGGTGACAGAGCGTGTATATCCCATACCTGTATTTAGTAATTTCAAGATAAACGATAATTTTGCGGTTGAAATCCGGGGAGGTTGGAAAACCAATAACCTCAGCATGGGAGGCTCATTTCTGGCTTACCTTATTGTGGATGATAAAAATGGAAAGCTGTACTACATGGAAGGCTTTGTTTATTATCCCAATGAGGCCCATAGAGAACCAGTCCGGGAGATTGAAACTATTTTACTAGCAACGGAAATTCTCCAAGAACAGGAGGTGTCCAGCTGATACTTAAAACAAATAAACCTATATGGCCATTAAAATCCGCAAAGAGGATGCACTGAATTACCATGTGCAGGGGAAACCCGGTAAAATTGAGGTAATCCCAACAAAACCACTTTCCAGCCAGTTAGACCTGGCACTAGCTTACTCACCAGGTGTGGCTGAACCTTGCAAAGAAATAGCCAATGATAAAGAAAATGTTTACAAATATACCGCAAAGGGTAATCTTGTAGCTGTAATTTCAAATGGAACCGCAGTTTTAGGACTAGGAGATATTGGCCCTGAAGCCTCTAAACCAGTGATGGAAGGCAAAGGTGTACTGTTCAAAAAGTTTGCAGGTATAGATGTTTTCGATATAGAAATTGATGAAAAAGATCCCCAGAAGCTGATACAAATTATCAAGTCTTTGGAGCCGACATTTGGAGGGGTCAACCTTGAAGATATCAAAGCACCTGAGTGTTTTGTGATTGAGGAGACATTGAAGAGGGAAATGAATATACCTGTTATGCATGATGACCAACATGGTACAGCCATCATTTCAGGGGCAGCTTTGCTTAATGCACTCGAAACTGTAGGTAAAAAAATAGAAGAAATTCAATTGGTGGTGAATGGAGCCGGGGCTTCAGCAGTTTCCTGCACCAAGTTTTATATGACTCTTGGTGTAAAGAGAGAGAATATTGTCATGTGTGACAAAGAAGGGGCAATACGGGAGGACCGACCAAAGCTTGATCCAATAAAGCGTGCCTTTGCTACAAAAAAGGATGTATATACACTTACGGACGCTTTAGAAGGTGCAGATGTTTTTCTAGGTCTTTCTGCAGGTAATATCATGACCCCTGACCAGATTCTAAAAATGGCAGAAAACCCCATCGTTTTTGCCCTAGCCAATCCCGATCCGGAAATTGCTTACGATTTAGCCATGTCTACCAGGGATGACCTGATTATGGCCACAGGAAGGTCTGATTACCCAAATCAGGTGAACAATGTACTGGGCTTTCCATATATTTTTAGAGGGGCTTTGGATGTAAGGGCTACTTCAATCAATGAAGAAATGAAATTGGCTGCCGCTAAAGCCATTGCTGCCCTGGCCAAAGAACCGGTTCCAGATATTGTAAATAAAGCTTATGGTGATACCAAGATGGCTTTTGGGAGACTTTACTTGATTCCCAAACCCCTAGATACAAGATTGATTACTACAATTGCACCTGCGGTGGCAAAGGCAGCCATGGATTCCGGTGTGGCAAAATATGCGATTACTGACTGGGAAGCTTATGAGCTTGAATTACAGGAAAGAATTGGTATCGATCAAAGGCTGATGCTAAGGGTTGTAACCAGAGCCAAAAAAGATCCCAAACGTGTGGTATTTGCAGAAGCGGACAATGTCAAAATCCTGAAGGCAGTTCAGGTATTGCGAGATGAACGTGTGGCTATACCCATTTTGTTAGGCAGAAAAGAGAAAATATTTAAAATCATCGAGGAAAACCACTTAGACCTTACTGGCGTTACAATCGTCGATCCTTATGAAGATGAAGAAAGGTTACGTCAATATGGTAATATACTCTTCGAAAAACGCAAGCGCAAAGGTTTGACGCCTCAGGAATGTTTTCGCCTGATGAAAGACCGAAACTATTTTGGATCTATGATGGTAGAACTTGGGGAGGCGGATGCCCTGATTTCTGGTCTTACTAAGGATTATCCCAAAACCATTCTACCGGCACTGCACGTCATTGGAGTCAAAAAAGGTATAGATAGGGTGGCAGGAATGTATATCATGAATACGGATAGAGGGCCTTTCTTCTTCTCGGATACCACAGTAAATGTAGACCCTACTGCAGAACAATTGGTTGAAATCGTAGGACTTACTGCCAATGGGGTAAGATTCTTTGACATTGAGCCCAAAGTAGCCATTCTTTCTTATTCTAATTTTGGATCAGCAAAAGGCCAAGTAGCAAGTAAAACAGCCAAGGCAGCTACGATGGCGAGGGCCAAGTTTCCAGAATTGGTAATTGAAGGAGAAATGCAGGCTAATGTCGCGTTGAATGAGGAAATCCAAAAAGATAATTATCCTTTCAGTTCGCTGATTGGAAATAAGGCCAATACCTTGATCTTTCCAGACCTTAGTTCTGGCAATATAGCATACAAATTGCTTTCAGAGCTTGGTAATGCTGAAGCAATCGGGCCCGTTCTTTTGGGAATGAACAAACCAGTGCATATCTTACAGCTTGGTAGTTCCATTCGGGAGATAATCAACATGGTAGCCATTGCGGTCGTTGATGCCCAAACCAAAGAAAACTTATGATTGCATATTTAAAAGGTAAATTATTTTACAAGGACCCCACATTCGTTATTATTGATATTTCTGGCGTGGGTTATCATGTCAAAATTTCATTACAGACTTATTCAAAAATCAAAGATGAGGAGCATATTATGCTCCTCACTTATTTGCATATCAAAGAAGATGCACATACCCTTTTTGGCTTTAAAGAAGAAGGTGAAAAAAGATTATTTTTACATTTGCTGTCAATCTCAGGGGTAGGTCCCAATACTGCCTTGATGATTTTATCCTCCTTGAGCTCCGATGAACTAGAACTGGCGATTGCCCAAGAGGATTTCCGTACTATACAGAACGTCAAAGGAGTGGGGGCTAAAACTGCTCAGAGAATAGTATTGGAGCTGAAGGATAAAATCCAAAAGGAAAGTCTTTTGGATCAATCCCAAGTTCAGGTTGGTTTTATGAAATCAGGCAATAAAATCAGAGAAGAAGCGTTACAGGCACTGATTACATTGGGTTTCCCAAAAGCTACTGCGGAAAAAAATATTGCGGCTGTACTGAAAAAAACGGGCTCAGATATTTCATTAGAAGAATTAATTAAAGCATCTTTAAAGGCACCTTAATCCACCATTTAAATCTTTGGTCTTTTGTTTGGGCAACAATTTTTTTTCAAAGACAAACAATTCCTTTTGCCATCAGTATTTTTACTTTTGGTGTTTATGTTTTTGTCCCCTAATGAAGTTTTTTCACAGCAATCAGAACAAGATACAATTGCGGTCAGCAGGCTTGATTCTTTAAATAAGAGAAGGATATCTCCCTCCTTTCTTTTGTGGCCTAATCTGAGAACCAACCCTCTTTTTCCCAGACAGAACCCCTATACTCCCCAATATTCCCCTTTTTTTCCACAACCCTCCATGCAACAAAGGATACAAGTGGAAATGGATACCACGCTGAAATATAGGATACAGGATGAACTTGATTCGGTTGCCACACCTGGGACAGTTTATGACTTCGATGAATTTTCCAAAATTCAGGAATTCAAAGTAAGACAGGAATATTGGAGGAGCAGGTCAAGAGGCATTGATGGAGAAAGTCCGGTAATGGGAAGGGATATTGCCATTCCATTTACTTCCACCCCGCAGCTTGACCGAATTTTTGGAGGGGATGAAATCAATATCGTACCTACAGGATTCGTAAACCTTGACTTAGGTGCAATTTTCAGGAGGATTGATAATCCTGCCATTCCCATCCGGCAGCAACAAAACGGCAACTTTAATTTTAATCAGCAAATTCAAATGGCCGTAAATGGAAGTTTAGGACAGAAAATGCGGCTTGGGGCCAATTTTGATTCCAATAACTCCTTTGATTTTCAGAATCAACTAAAAGTAGAATACGAAGGTTTTCGCGAGGATATCATCAAATCCATAGAGATTGGTAATGTCAGTATGCCAGTACAAAATAGTCTCATCCAAGGAGCTCAAAACCTATTTGGAGTAAAAACGCAATTGCAATTTGGAAACCTATTTGTCACCTCAGTGGCCTCCACTCAGCGAGGCAGGAGAGATGAACTGATCATCGAAGCCGGGGGGCAGGGGAGACAGTTTGAAATACAGGGCTCGAGTTATGACGAAAACAGACATTTTTTCCTTGGACATTTTTTTAGAGATAATTATGAGCGATGGCTTAGGGGTATTCCCCAGATTCTCTCCGGTGTAAATATTACCCGTGTAGAGGTGTATATTATGAACAGGGCCAATAACACTGAGACACTCAGAAATTTTGTTGCTTTTATGGACCTAGGTGAAGGAAACCGGATCTTCAAACCAGAAAACCCCAATATCGGAGCGGGAAATGCCGGAGCTCCTTCTTCCAATGGAGCGAACCTATTATTCGGGAACCTTACATCCAATCCTTCATTTAGACCTTTCGATACGGGTTCAGGAGCCATTGAGTCCTCTTTACAGATTACAAGGGGGGTGGACTTTGAACAGGTAAGTGGTGCTAGGAAACTTGCTCCCAATGAATATGCATTTCACAGGGAGTTAGGTTATGTATCATTGACCAGAAGGCTTCAAAATGATGAAGTGCTGGCAGTTTCTTATGAGTATACATTCAATGGGCAGGTGTATAAGGTAGGTGAACTGTCGGAGGATTACCAAAATAGGCCTGAGAATGAATTGATATTCCTTAAAATGCTTAGACCTGCGCGAATCAACATCAATATTCCTACTTGGGATTTGATGATGAAAAACGTTTATAACCTGAATGCCAATCAAGTGATGCAGGATGGATTTCAGCTGCAGGTCATTTACAGGGATGACCGAACAGGTTTGGATAACCCTACCTTATTGGAGGGAGAAAATGTCAAGAATAGACCCTTGATCCGGTTGATGGGGCTTGATAATCTGAATCCGCAGAATGATCCAGCCCCTGATGGGAATTTTGATTTTGTGCCAGGGATTACCATTTTCCCGGAAAGAGGCGTTTTGGTGTTTCCTGTTTTAGAGCCTTTTGGCCGAACACTTAGAAATTTATTTCTTCCCAATGAAAGGAACCTTGCAGACCGTTATGTTTTTGATACCCTTTATAGGACTACAAGGGCTGATGCCGAGTTGGTTACCCGCTACGATAAATTTTTCATAAAAGGCAGGTTGACTGCAGGGTCTGCCTCAGAGATCTTGTTGCCCGGGTTAAATATATCTCCAGGATCAGTTATTGTGATGGCAGGTAATATCCCTTTGACTGAAGGTGTTGATTTTACAGTGGATTATAATATAGGAAGGGTCAATATCATAAATGAGTCCATCTTACAATCCGGGAAAAGAATATCCATCAGTTTTGAAAAAGCAGATTTGGTATCTTTTCAAACCAGAAGTCTCTTGGGAACCAGGTTGGATTATGTCGTGAATGATAAATTAAATATAGGTGGTACCTTTCTTTACCTTAATGAAAGGCCGAATATCACCAGAATCGCTGTAGGTTCAGAGACATTAAGGAACAGCATGTGGGGGCTGGATGCCAATTATAGCGATGAGTCCAGGTTTTTGACCAAATTGGCAGACGCATTGCCTTTTACCAATACAAAAGAACAGTCACTGGTAACCTTCAGCGGTGAATTTGCACAATTGCTGCCGGGAACTTCGAATCGGGTCGCAGGTGACCCGACCATGTATATTGATGATTTTGAGACAGCCATTACCCCTTATGGGTTGGGGAATGCCGCTGCACAGACTTGGAGTTTGGCCGCCACACCCAAAACGAATGATGACCAGTTTGACCTAAGCGGGATTACCGAGGACAGACTGGGCAATGCTTACAGAAGGGCAAAAGTAGCTTGGTATAATATTGACAATGTTTTTTATAGAGAAAGCGGACCTGGGGTCCCACCCAATATCAGTAGAGAAGATAGACAAAATCACTATGTCAGAAGGGTAATTCCGCAGGAGATATTTCAATTCAGGGACAGAGATGTCATTATTGTGCCTGAGCCCCTTTTCGAGTTGGCGTACTTTCCCAGCGAAAGGGGTATGTACAATTATAATCCAGGACTGACTCCTGATGGTTTATTACCAAACCCTAGACTTAATTATGGCGGTGTCACCAGGGCCATTACTACTGAAGTTGATTTTGACAGGACCAATGTAGAATATATCGAATTCTGGTTATTGGATCCCTTTATTCAAGGACAAAATGGAAGGGTCTTGGATGGCGTTTTTAATGAGAACAATACCACAGGAGGTAAACTGAGGTTTAACCTTGGTGAGGTATCCGAAGATGTGATAAAAGACAGTAGACATGGGTTTGAAAACGGTTTGCCAGCAGATGGAGATGCAGATAGAACTGCGACGACTGAATGGGGTAGAATTACCAGACAACAGTTTTTGATCCCTGCTTTTGACAATTCTCCTGAGGCAAGAGCCAACCAAGACGTGGGACTTGATGGACTGAATTCCGAGGAAGAAGCAGAATTTTTTAGGGATAGGTTTCTCAATAGGTTAAATGTCAGTGCCCAAGTGAGGCAGGCCATCGAGCAGGATCCCTCTGCGGACAATTTCAGGTATTACCTGGATGAGGAGTATGACAGAAGGGATGCCAAGATCCTGGAGAGACACAAGAAGTTTAACGGCATGGAGGGCAATACACCTATCACGTCCAATGTAAACCTTCCCTTTACACCTGCCGGGTCCAACTTGCCCGATAATGAGGATTTGAACAATGACAATACCATCAACGAGCTGGAGTCCTACTATGAGTATGAAATCGACTTGAGGCCGGGTGATCTTGAAGTAGGCCGTGGCTATATTGTAGATAAGGTAACCTCCGTACAAAGTGGGGATGAGATCAATTGGTACCTTTTTCGGATACCTGTAAGAACACCTGATAGGGTGCAAGGAGATATTTCAGGATTTAAATCCATACGCTTTATGCGGACTTATCTGACTGATTTTGAGCAGCCAGTTGTTTTGAGGATGGCTAATTTTAGATTGGTAGCCAGTCAGTGGAGGGTATTTCAAGAATCTTTATTTGAGCGCGGATTTTTTGAAATTCCTGAACCTGATAATTCTAATTTTACTGTAGGGGTCGTAAACATTGAAGAGAACAGTCAAGGTGGTCCCAATCAAAGCCCTTACGTTTTGCCCCCTGGAATTACCAGGGATAGGGATAATTTGGCAGCCGTTGAGAGACAATTGAATGAACAATCACTCAGGCTATGTGTGGATGATTTACAAGCGAGAGACTCAAGGGCAGTTTTTAAGAATACAGGTTCCTTGGATCTGGTGCAGTTTGAAAGACTGAAAATGTTTTTTCATGCAGATTCGGAAGATGCTGAAAATGGAGAGTTGAAAGCATTTCTGAGAATGGGGACGGATTATACAGACAATTATTACGAAATAGAGGTCCCCTTACAATTAACGCCAAGAGGTACCAGAGATCCTAGACAAATCTGGCCTTTGGAAAATGAAATTGATATTGCAATAGAGGAGATTGTAGGTGTCAAAATAGCCAGGGACAATCAGCGGGTACCCTTAAACCTGGCTTTCAGTCAGGATGTGAGGCAATACAAAGTAACGGTGGTAGGACGGCCTGAGTTGACTTTGATTCAGGGAATGATGATCGGAGTCCGAAATCCAGGTGCTACAGGTGGAGCTTCCAAGTCTGTTTGTGTTTGGGCCAATGAGTTGAGAGTGACGGGTTTTAAACAATCCACAGGATGGGCTGCCAATGCAATTCTAAATGCACAAATAGCTGATGTGGCAACAGTTTCTACCTCATTCCGTCATAATTCCGTGGGTTTTGGAGGCTTGGAGACAAGACTTTCGCAAAGGTCTTTGGTAGCAGCAACACAATATGATATCTCAGCCAATGTCAACGTGGATAAATTGCTACCCGAAGCCATGAATGTCACCATACCCATGTATGTAAGTTTGGAAAACACTTCCGTAAGACCTGAATTTGATCCATTGAATCCTGATGTACCATTAAGCTTGGCTTTGGATAAATTTCAGACCGATTCAGAAAGAGAAAATTACAGGAGACAGGTTCAGGATTTGGTCAGGCGTAGGAATATTGGTTTTTCCAATGTGAGGAAAAATAGAAACCCAGAGAATACCAATCCAAAGATCTATGATCTGAGTAATTTTTCTTTTTCTTATGCCTATGGCTCTGTAAGGCAAAGTAATATTGATACGGAAAGTTATGAGTTCGAAACCCAGTTTGGAAATATTGCCTATGTTTTCCAGCCAAAACCAATGGAATGGGAACCCTTTAAAAATGCAGGTTGGCTTAGTAACGATGGCTTCAGATTAATTAAAGATCTGAATTTCAATTTTTCTCCCACTTCAGTATCTGCTAGAGTGGATGTGGATAGAAGGTTTATGCGGACGCAATACCGCAATGACCAATTGACTACGGTGGGAGTAGACCCTTTCTTTCAGAAAAGTTTCTTTTTGAACAGAAATTATAATGTCAATTGGGATTTGACAAAAAATCTCCGGGTAGACTTTATGAGTAGGGTTTTGGCGGTAATTGATGAGCCTGAAGGTGATCGGGATACCAGCGAAGCCAGGGATTCAGTAAGGGTGAATTTGAGAAATTTTGGGAGAACGACCAATTACAACCATCAGCTCATGATGAATTATAAGATTCCGTTGGATAAGGTCAAGGCCTTGAACTGGATAGGGGTAGACTATAGGTATGCCGCAAACTATACTTGGATGACTGGAGCCATAGGTCAGCGGGACACATTAGGGAATGTTATTCAAAATACAAGGGATCAGACTTTTACAGGTAAATTGGATTTTGTTAAGTTATATAACAAAAATGCCAAAATACGTGCATTGAATGCCCCACGACGTCCAAGTATTCCTGGAAGACAAGTGGTCAATGCAGAAGATACCATAGGTACGCCTTTTACGAATAAACTGATTAAATTTTTGACCATGGTCAAAGATATAAATTTTAGGTATTCAGTCGTGGAAGGGACATTCCTACCCGGATATATGGAAAACACCGGACTTCTGGGGCTGGACCGCAGCTTTTTGAATCCAGGATTGGGCTTTATATTGGGAGGGCAGGATCCCAATCTTAGATTTGGGCTGGCAGACAGGGGCTTGATGGCGCCCAGTCCAGAGCTTACTCAGACTTTCAGGCAAAATCAGACCATCAACCTTCAGGTTACAGGAAATTTAGAGCCATTTAAAGATTTTAGGATCACTTTGGAGGCAAGGAAAAGAGAGTCAGGAGAATTCAGTGAAATATTCCGTACATCTCTCGACAATCCAGGGGATTTCACCTCTTTAAGCCCCAATCGTATGGGGGGATTCAGCATTACCCATTCTATGATAAGAACTACATTGTCCAGGGATGATAGAAATAACAACTCTCCTATTTTTACCGATTTTGAAAATAACAGGGCCATTATTCAAAACAGATTGAATGCGCGAAATCCTGGGGGTGAGTACACATTGAATGGGCAGGATGTGCTGACAATGTCCTTTCTTGCTGCTTATTCAGGAAGGGATGCATCGACGATTGATCTTAATCCTTTCCCGAGAATTCCCATTCCCAATTGGAGGGTAGATTACCGGGGTTTATCTCAAATTCCTGCACTGAGAGAATATTTTTCCTCCATAAATCTGACCCATGCCTACAGTTCTACTTACGAGATAAGTAATTTTTCCAATTCCCTACTTTACCAAGAGGGACTTGAACTTTTCAATCGGCTTAGGAACATACCTGGAGCAACATTGACAAATGAATTCGGTGAATTCATTCCTATATTTATTTTGAATCAGGTGATTTTGACTGAAAGATTTGCCCCCTTGGTAGGTGTTAATTTATTGACCAAAGACAGGTTAAATATTACCATGGAGTATAATACAGAAAGGAATATAGGACTTAACTTTTCCAATGCACAGGTTACCGAGCAAAACAGCAGAGATTTTGGTTTTGACCTTGGATATACAAAAGCTGGAGTCAAGGTTCCATTTAAAATCCAAGGCCGACAAGAAGTGCTCAAAAATGATTTACAGATTCGGTTGAACACAAGGGTCGTAGATACCAGACAAATTCAGCGGAAAATAGAAGAGGAAAGTACTGTCACCAATGGGAATCTCAATCTTCAAATAAGGCCAACGGTGGGTTACGTGATCAATCAAAGCCTACAAATTCAGATTTATTTTGATCGGACCATCAACGATCCGAGGGTGACCACCGCCTTTAGAAGAAGCTCTACTGCCTTTGGTGGACAATTAAGATTTAATTTGTCACAATAGGTTTTTTGATTTGATGAATCCTTGTATTTTTGACCACCTTAAAAATAATCAAACATGAACTTGCCAGAAGAATTAAAGTACACCAAAGACCATGAATGGGTCAGATTGGAAAATGGTATAGCTACTATAGGAATTACCGAATTTGCCCAAAGAGAGCTTGGAGATATTGTATATGTCGAGGTAGAAACGGTAGGTGAGACCATTGAAGCAGGAGAGGTCTTTGGTACTGTGGAAGCTGTCAAAACAGTATCTGATCTTTTTATGCCCTTAGAGGGAGAAATCATTGAGTTCAATGAAGAACTGGAATCTTCTCCAGAATTGGTCAACGATTCTCCTTATGGAGATGGTTGGATGATCAAAGTGAAAATTTCCACTGACCTGCCCGAAGATTTGTTGTCAGCAGAGGAATATGCCGAACTCATTGGGGCATAAAGCTTTCCGATTAATCCCAGCTTTGGTCTGGTTACTGATTGTGATCGTAGCTTTATTGACACCTGGCAATAATTTACCAAAGGTGCCCCTTTTTCCTCATGCGGATAAGTTAGTCCATTTGGGTGTTTTTGCAGTTTTAACATTCTTTTGGTGCCGTGTAGGAACAATAAATGAGAAAGGAGAGTTAAAAATTGTAAATTTAACGACTAATTTGTTAGTATTCTCAATTATTATTCCTATATTGTTAGAGTATTTACAAGCATTTGTTCCTAACCGGTCTTTTGAATTTGGGGACATCGTTGCAAATCTCTTGGGAGGTTTGATTGGGTTTAGTGGTTTTATAATTTTATACAAGGCAAAACATCCGCTTGTATAATTAAAAACAAATGGCTAAACTTGTTATTCAATAGTGCGTAAAATTTATTAACCTTTATAAAAGTACAACCATGGAAGCTAAAAAGACGCCAAAAGCGGATTTGGCCAAGAAGTCAGGGATGTTCCTGAACCTTGGACTACTCGTGAGCGTCGGCCTGGTCCTGCTTGCTTTTGAATGGAAGTCTTATGATGACAGAAATTTGATGGATTTGGGACAAGTTGCTGATGATTTCGAGGAACTGTTGGATATTCCGATTACGGAACAACCACCACCACCTCCACCGCCGATTGAGCAGCCTATTATTCAGGAAGTTCCTGATGAAATAGAAATTGAGGAAAAAATCGAAGTTGATTTTGATTTGGACGTTAAAGAAGACGCGGTAATCAAAGAAGTAGTCATTGCTGATGCTCCTGTAGTGGAAAAAGCAGATGAAATTTTCGATGTGGTGGAAAATGCTCCAGAATTCCCAGGGGGAATGGAAGCTTGGAATGATTATTTGAGAAAAAATCTTAAATATCCAACCCAAGCAAGAAGAATGGGTATTGAAGGTACAGTTTATGTAGTATTCGTTGTAAACACTGATGGATCTATACAGGATGTAGATATCCTTAGGGGTATCGGTGGCGGATGCGATGAAGAAGCTTTAAGAGTGGTATCCAATGCACCTAAATGGACTCCTGGTAAGCAAAGAGGTAGACCGGTTAGGGTAAGGATGAGACTTCCTATTCGATTTAAACTTGGATAATATACAAAAAAGGGCAATTGCCCTTTTTTTATTTCAATAAATGGCCGAGGAAAATAATTTCTTCGGCCTTTTTCGTTTATATCTTTACCCGGATTCATACCAATGGTATTCATTCAGTAAATTTGCTACATGATATGATGCCAATATCCATGAAATCCCAGTATCAACTATTTCCTGTTTACTAAAGTGCCATTATTAAACGGATCACATGTGTAATTTGGGATTTACGTATTATTTTATCACACCAAGCTCTTTTCCTACTTCAATAAAGGCTTGGATAGCCTGATCCAAATGATGTTTTTCATGACCTGCTGATATCTGAACCCTAATCCTTGCCTCTCCTTTGGGTACCACAGGATAATAGAAGCCGATCACATATATTCCCCTTTCCAATAATTTTTCTGCCATTTGCTGGGAAAGGACCGCATCATAAAGCATAATTGGAACTATGGCGTGTTCACCTGCTTTAATATCAAATCCAGCTTCCGTCATTTTGCTACGGAAATATAAAGTGTTCTCTTCGAGTTTATCCCTTAGATCGGTAGTTTCACTCAGCAGATCAAAAACCATAATAGATGCACCTACAATAGAAGGCGCCAAGGTATTGGAAAATAAATATGGTCTGGACCTTTGTCTAAGCATTTCAATAATTTCTTTTTTACCGGAAGTAAATCCTCCGGAAGCACCACCTAAAGCTTTTCCTAATGTACCGGTGATGATATCCACCTTTCCCATCACATTCCTATATTCATGCACTCCTCTTCCAGTTTTTCCCATAAACCCTGTAGAATGACATTCATCGGACAACACAAGGGCTTTATATTTTTCAGCCAGTTCTACGATTTTATCCAATTGGGCAATCGTCCCATCCATAGAAAAAACACCGTCTGTCACAATGATCTTCTGCTCTGCACCTTTTTCATTGGCAGCCTTCAACTGGGTCTCTAAGTCCTCCATGTCATTGTGTTTGTACCGAAAGCGCATCGCCTTACAAAGCCTTACACCATCAATAATGGATGCATGATTCAGTGCATCCGAAATGATGGCATCTTCGGGGCCTAGCAATGGCTCAAAAACACCGCCGTTGGCATCAAAAGCAGCAGCATATAATATGGTGTCTTCCATTCCCAGGAATTTTGAAATCTTCTCCTCTAAGGCTTTGTGTATATCCTGTGTGCCACAGATAAACCTTACAGAAGACATCCCAAAACCATGGGTGTCAATGGCTTTTTTAGCGGCATCTATAACTTTAGGATGAGAGGAAAGGCCAAGGTAATTATTGGCACAGAAATTCAGTACTTTCTTTCCTCCTGAAATAGTGATTTCTGCCGATTGTGGCGATGTAATTACCCGCTCTCTTTTGAAGAGTCCTGCTGCTTCAATTTCCTTTAACTCTTTTTCTAATTTGGGTTTTAAGGTATCGTACATAATTGTCTTTTTAAAAGTAATTCAAATACTCATGGAATTGTTGTGAAATAGATTCATTGAATTCACTATTTTTGTCCCACTTAGTCCCAAATATAATCAAAAAACATCAAGGCCTAATCAAGGTCAAGAGATGTGTTCTTTTGCAATGGAAAGTATTTTAATCATAGGAGCAGCAGGACAATTAGGTTCTGAATTAACCCAGGAATTGGCAAATATTTATGGTGGTGATCATGTGATTGCTACTGACATCAACCCAGAAGCCCTTGAAAAATTTGACTTCTGTAAGTCCATCCGTATGGATGTTATGGACCAAGAAGCAGTTAGAAAAGTGGTGAAAGAAGAAAATGTCAAACAGATTTATCATTTGGCAGCCGTTTTATCTGCTACAGGTGAAAAAAAACCACTCTTTGCCTGGCAGTTGAACATGGAGAGCCTGCTTTTTATTCTGGAATTGGCCAAAGAAGAAAAGCTAGATAAAATTTACTGGCCATCATCTATAGCTGTATTCGGACCCAATACACCTAAAATCAATACACCCCAGTATTGTGTGAAGGAACCCAATACGGTATATGGCATTTCCAAACAAGCCGGAGAAAGATGGTGTGAATATTATTTTCAAAAATATGGGGTAGATGTAAGGAGTTTAAGGTATCCGGGATTGATTGGTTATAAATCACTTCCCGGAGGAGGAACCACGGATTATGCTGTAGATATCTTTCACAAGGCCATTGCAGGAGAACACTTCGTCTCTTTTCTCAATGAGGAAACCTATCTTCCCATGATGTACATGCCTGATGCCATTAAGGCAACTATAGACCTGATGCATGCACCAATTGAGGATATTAAAATCAGGTCAAGTTATAACCTGTCTGCCATGAGCTTCTCTCCAAAAGAGATATATTCAAGCATAAAACTGCATTATCCTGATTTTTCCATTAGTTACCAACCTGATTTTAGACAGGCAATTGCTGATAGTTGGCCAGATAGTATCGATGACAGTCATGCCAGACAAGACTGGGGCTGGAAACATGAGTTCGGCCTTTCCGAAATGACAGCAGATATTCTAAAACATCTGCCTTCTTTTTCTTTTTGAAAACCATAAAGAAAGCCCATGATTTGACTCATGGGCTTTTTTTTTATGAATGAGGTCAAAAGTATAATTTATCCCAATTTCCCCTTTATCTGCTCTGGTTCAAAACCAAGGATAAGACTGCCATCTGGAAATTCCACAATAGGTCTTTTTATCATACTGCTCTTTTCAGTTAAAATTGCCAAAGCGGATTCTTTACTTCCCAACAGCTCTTTTTCCCTGTCCTCTAACTTACGATATGTAGTGCCTTTCTTATTTACAAGCGCTTCAAAACCAACTTTTTCCGCGAATGAATTTAACAATTCAGTTCCCGGAGCTTTTTTTTTGTAATCTACAAACTCATAATTAACCCCTTCATTTCCCAAGAAATCGAAGGTTTTTTTCATGGTATTGCAGTTTTTAATTCCATAAACGCGTAAATTCATTTTCTTTTTATTTATTGAAAGATTTCTTTTAATGAAGCTTCGTTGGCATCCAATATCTGATCTATCAAATCATTTGTAAGTGCTGTTGATAAGAACAAACTTTCAAATTGGGATGGCGCCAAGTAAATGCCTTTCTGTAGCATGGACTGGAAATATTTACCGAAAAGAACTGTATCCGAATGCTTTGCTGATTCAAAATCATATATTTCCTTATCGGTGAAGAAAAGACTGTACATGCTCCCCAGATGATTGACTGTATAGTTGAGACCAAGTTTGACCAATATGTCTTTGATCCCGTTCGCAATCGTACCTCCAATTTGGTTTAATTGAGTATAAACTTCTGGGTGTTCATTGAGGTATGTCAACATGGTGTGACCTGCTGCCATAGCAATAGGATTCCCTGAAAGAGTTCCTGCCTGATAGACAGGTCCTGCCGGAGACACGAATTCCATAATTTCTTTTTTACCGCCATAAGCCCCTACTGGAAGACCTCCACCAATAATTTTCCCTAAAGTACTCATATCTGGAGTGACTCCGAAAAGTTCTTGCGCTCCTCCTTTGGCTAAACGGAAACCGGTCATCACCTCATCAAAAATAAGAACAATGCCCTCATCATCGCATATTTTTCTGAGACCTTCGAGATAGCCTTTTTGGGGAGTTACCAGGCCCATATTTCCTGGAACAGGCTCCAAAATAATGGCGGCGATTTCATTCTTGTTGGCAGCAATTAAGGTTTCAATGGCTTCCAGGTTATTGTAGGGAGCCAATAGTGTATCCTTTGCCGTACCTTTGGTTACCCCCGGTGAATCAGGGTTCCCCATGGTGATTGCTCCAGATCCAGCTGAGATTAGAAAAGAATCTCCATGGCCATGGTAATGGCCCTCCATTTTAATAAATTTATCTCTTCCAGTGAATCCTCTAGCAACCCTAATTGCCGACATGGTAGCCTCTGTTCCGGAATTGACCATCCTTACCTTTTCTACAGAAGGAACCATTGAAGTGATGAGCTCGGCAATTTCAACCTCTCTGGCTGTGGGAGCACCAAAAGAGGTACCATTTTCCATGGCTTTAATTACTGCTTCTCTGATCATGGAATGGTTGTGTCCCAATATCATAGGTCCCCAACTATTGATCAATTCAATGTAGGCATTCCCATCTTCATCATAAATATGAGCGCCCTCGGCCTTTTTTATGAAAATGGGATCACCTCCTACTGCTTTAAAGGCCCTAACGGGAGAATTTACCCCTCCTGGAATGAAATTTTTTGCTTTTTCGAAAAGGGTTTTACTATTGGTGATTTGCATGTATTGATTTTTATTTTTGTTCCACTACTTTACCGGAATCCAGTTTAAGCATAGGAACATACCTGTTGAAATTACTTCTTCTGAAATCGAAACCATAGGTAATGAAACCATTTTGAAATCCATTTTTGTCTAAATTTTTTCTTAACTCAAACCCTGATTTGGGATTGATGTTTTGAAGCACCCATTGCATCAATTCATATCCCATATGGCTGTTAAAGGAAGGATATGCAACGTATTCTGCATAAAAATTTTCCCGAAATATTTCCAAGTTTGGTTTTTGAAAATCAATAGCGTTATTACTTACAAAATAGAAGTTTTGTTGTTCTAACATTTCATAATTCGCAAAATTAAAATAAAGCCAACTATCCATTACCAATACGGGTTTGTTTATATTCTGTGACTCCATAAACCCAAATGTTGGAGAAGCCACATTGGGATCATCGGATAAGATTATAATCACATCTGCCAAGGCTTCGTCCCCACTTTTCAGTTGGATTTGTTCCAGAAAATCAATGACAGATCTCCCATTTATGGGATCATTCCTTACTATCGTGTAGCCTAATTTTTGAGAATTTTCCGCTATTTTTTTTGCCAGTTGTTGATCCCTTGAAGCATTGGAGTAGCCTATTGCTAACCTCCTCCCAACGAAGTTCTTTCTAGAAAAATCGATAATTCCATCAGCCATAGAATTGACGGAAGGCCTGAATAAATAAGCATACTGTAAATCCTCAAACCTGTCGTTCATATTTGAAAGGGGATTGACAAAAGGGATTTGATATTGTTCTGCAAAGGCCATTACTATATCAGATTCCTCAGGATAAACAGGACCTATTATGATATCCGCCTGTTTCAAGAATGGATTGGCTAAAATAGCATGAACCTTGCTGACCTCCCTCTCCGTATCAAAAGTTTGGATATTCAGTTGTTTACCCTGTTTTTTCAATTCATTTGCTGCGAAATCAAGCCCTTGGAAAAATTCAAATATAAAATTATTGGGATCAAGGCTTTGGATGTCTCGCTCCCCCGAATATCTGAAGGGAAGAAGAACAGCAATGTCAAGTACATCAGGATTTTTTGGGCTCTTAATTTCTTTATTTCCATTTCCAAAATCTAGATTTTTCAATTCATTATAAATGCTGCGCTCTTCATTTGACATCACTGTCTGCCTTTCCATCTGTTCCTTCAAGGCTAGCATAAAGCCCTTGTTATCATTAAATTTTCTGATATTTCCTGTAAAAAAACCAACTGATGCATTTTTTAAAAAATTATAACTGGCATTGTGGGCCTGTCCCCTTACATTCGGCTCTGAAATTTTAGAAATCAACTCCAGAGCATCAATATTTCTGCCTTCCTGAAAATAAGCTAAAGCCAATAGGTATCTTGCCCTGTCCTGATGTCCCCAACTATCCTGTTGGACCAAATCTTTTAAGGTGGATTCGGTCAACATATACTGTCCATTTTGGTACGCTGCTCGGGCAAAATGATAAGTTGCATAAAATGACAACCGACCGAATTGGTTTTTGTCCATGTATGGGCGGAGCAGGTCCATGGCTTCAGAGTAGTTGCCATAACCGATAAGCGTTTTTGCCCGATTATAATCTGCCGGATTTTGAGCGATGCTTGGGCTTAAAAGACTAACAAATATTAAACAAAGGAGCAGAAAGGTTCTCATAGCTTGTTTTTAAATTTACTGACAAATTCCGTTCCCGTATTTTATCAGGCCCCGAATTTAATCCATTTTTGACTCAATCAAAAACTTGAAAAGGATATCCTCTGCCAGTGTTACCATCTCTTCCTCCTCTGGCTCATTTCGATTACTGAGGATGATGATACTGAGATTTTGAGTGGGTATTCGATAAAAAATATTTCTGAAGGAAGTACTGCTGCCGGTATGGTAGACTACTTTTTCTCCTTTGAATTCCTTGATGTGCCAAGCTATGCCATAATCAATATCACTTCCATCATTCAGTTTTGCCCTCAGGAATGTCCTTTCAATTGTTTCCAAAGGAAGGATATTCCCTTGATACAAAGCTTGGTCCCATAGAAAAAGGTCAGGTACATTGGAATAAATGCCACCATCTCCTAAAACAGCAGAGGTACTGCTTTGGTCTTTAAGTACCCAATGGTCATTTTCCCAGCTGTACCCAAAAGCTCTATCAGATACGGTGTTGATGTTTTTGATATGGGCAAGGGTATGGTTCATCCCCAAAGGTTTGAAAATATTTTCTTCCAAGAATTCTGGGAATTCGTGCCCAGAATATTTTTCAACCATCAATGCCAATAAGGCATAGGCGGTATTACTGTATCGAAATTGTTCCCCGGCAGGGAAATAAGTCTGATCAATCTTTTGGATGATTTCCAATACGCCTTGGTCCCTGACGGGAGTGATCAAAGCGGAGTCAGGTATAAAATCCTCATAATCCCAAATACCCGAAGTATGGTTGAGCAAATGGTGGATTTGGATGCCTTTCCCATATTCCGGAAAATCCTCAAATATCTGATCCAAAGTCCAATCCAAGTCAATTAGACCTTCCTTCTCTAAAACCAGAATTGCAGTTGCAGTAAACTGCTTTGTAACGGAAGCTAACCGGAAATTGGTATTGGTTTGGACTTGTCTTTTGGTCTCCAATTCGGCCATTCCAAAGGATTGATGATATATAACTTTCCCATTTTCGATAATGGCAACTGCCACACCTGGGTTTTCGCCATGGTAATTTCTGAAGATGTCTGCAATAGGATCGGATTTTTCAGAGCAGTTGCCCATCACAAATAGAATTATCAAAAGTAAAATGAGATTTTTCATCCATGTAATTTAAACTGAATTTCATAAAATTCAGCCCAAATTGTGTTCAGGTTATTTGATTTCAATAATATTGTTTAGCAAACAATAAATATGTATCGAATTAAAGCAAAAAGGCATGGCAGATTTTTGAAACCAAGCAGGTTGTTAACTGCTGAAAAAAAAAGACCCCAAAAGTCTTTCCACTTCTGGGGTCTACCTGATATTTACGTGAAATTTATTTTAAGAGAAATCTAAAGTTTTACCTGTATCTAACTATTTCGCCGAAGGCTTATTTCAATTATTTCGCGAAGCATATTTCAATCGCTATACGATAATAATCTATCGACTAATTAGTCTAAACTCTCGCATCTAATCTCTCGGCTCTATCAAGAATCTTTCTTCGCCATTCTTGCTCTCTCATTCTCATCCAAATAGATTTTCCTCATTCGGATGGATTTTGGCGTGATTTCCAAGTATTCGTCTTTCTGTATATATTCCATGGCCTCTTCCAAAGAGAATCTTTTTGGAGGGGCAATTCTCGTGTTGTCATCAGAACCGGAAGCACGCATGTTGGTCAATTTCTTTCCCTTCTGCACGTTTACTACGATATCGTTTTCACGGGAATTTTCACCAATAACCTGACCAGTGTACAATTCATCACCCGGCTCGATAAAGAATGTTCCTCGATCCTGCAATTTGTCAATGGCATATGCAGTACAAGGTCCGCCTTCCATGGAGATCAAAGAACCATTGTTTCTTTCTGGGATATTGCCTTTGAAAGGCTCATATGCAGAGAATCGGTGGTTCATGATGGCCTCTCCTTGAGTAGCTGTAAGGACATTGTTTCTTAATCCTATCAAACCTCTTGAAGGGATCTTGAATTCCAGATGCTGCAAATCACCCTTTGGCTCCATGACTAGCAATTCGCCTTTTCTTTGAGTAGCCAATTCGATTACTTTTCCGGCAGTTGTTTCTGGTACATCCACGACCAATGTTTCTATTGGTTCGTTTTTTACTCCGTCTATTTCTTTAAAAATGACCTGTGGCTGACCCACCTGTAATTCATAGCCTTCTCTTCTCATGGTTTCGATTAAAACAGACAAGTGAAGAATCCCACGGCCATATACCAAAAACTTGTCCTCAGAATCCGTCGGTTCCACCCTTAAAGCCAGGTTTTTCTCCATCTCTTTCATCAAGCGGTCTCTTAAGTGACGAGAAGTCACAAACTTGCCCTCTTTGCCGAAGAAAGGAGAGTTGTTGATAGTGAAAAGCATATTCATCGTAGGCTCATCGATGGCAATTCTTGGAAGTGGTTCTGGATTTTCCAAAGCAGCAATGGTATCACCGATTTCAAAATCTTCAATTCCGGTCACCGCGCAAATATCGCCGGCAGTTACTTCGCTCACTTTATTTCTTCCCAGTCCTTCAAAAACATGCAATTCTTTTACTTTTACTTTTTTGAATACACCATCAGCTTTGCACAAAGTCAATTGGGCACCTTCTTTGATAACTCCTCTTTTTACCCTTCCGATGGCAATTCGACCTACAAAAGACGAGTAATCCAGCGAAGTAATTTGCATTTGTAAACTTCCTTCATCAATTTTTGGTGAAGGAATGTGCTCTACAATGGCATCCAAAAGGGGAAGGATCGAATCGGTAGGATTCTGCCAATCCGGACCCATCCAGTTTTGCTTAGCAGAACCATATAAGGTCTGGAATTCCAACTGTTCTTCAGTGGCATCCAAGTTGAACATCAGGTCAAAAACCGCCTCATGGACTTCATCGGGTCTGCAGTTTTCTTTATCCACTTTATTCACCACAACGATGGGAGTCAAACCCAAGGCCAGGGCTTTGCCCAATACGAATCTTGTCTGTGGCATCGGACCTTCGAAGGCATCTACCAAAAGGATAACTCCATCTGCCATTTTCAATACCCTTTCTACTTCACCACCAAAGTCGGCGTGACCGGGGGTATCGATGATATTAATTTTATGGTCTTTATATCTAACGGACACATTTTTGGAAAGAATGGTAATTCCTCTTTCCCTTTCCAAGTCGTTGTTATCCAGGATTAAATCGTCAAACTGTTGGTTTTCACGGAAAATTTTAGAAACATGGATAATTTTGTCCACCAGGGTGGTCTTACCGTGGTCAACGTGTGCGATAATCGCGATATTCCGAATATTAAGCATTGTAAAATTGAATTAGGCTGCAAAGGTAGGAAGAAAATTTGGTTTCAGCTTGCAGGTTGGCGAAAGTCCCTAATATTTAATGATTTGTTCATTTCTTTTTTTAACTTATTAGTCATGTTTGCCCATTTGATGCTACTCAAAAGATTCATTCTATTTCTTTTATTCCTGCCCTGTTTACCACTTGTTCTCAAGGGGCAAAAAATTGATACATTGTTAGTACAAGAAGTTCACTTCAACCAAGGACTTGTTTTTTCGTTGCCCCATGCTATTCAGGGCCAGATACCAGGCATATTGATCAGCAGGCCCGGTGCCAATCCCAATGGCTCGTTTGACATGATCTATCGGGGCTTTCATACCGATCAAAACAGGATGAGGCCCTTGTTAGTCATGGATGGAATGCCTGGACTCACTTGGGAGTTTATTGATCCATTTTTAATTGATACCATTAGCTTTGTGAACGGGGCAGGGGCTGCATCATGGGGCATGCAAGCAGGTGCGGGAGTGGTAAATATTGGCTCCAAACCAGTAAGGAAAGAAGGTTGGACAGTAGGCTTGGTACAATCGGCGGCGGTGGAAAGTCATCAACGAAGCTATGATGTCTTCACACCTCAGGAATACCGCGCCCTGAAGTTGCCAGGCCATCCAGATGGAAATACAAATACTGATTGGGAGGATGTCCTTAGTAGAAATGCTTGGTCCATGCATACAGGAGTGCAAGGGAGTTACCGAAAGGATAATTTGTATTTGGATACCAAACTAAGCAACCGTTCTGTACAAGGGATACAGCCGCATACTGGCTTTGACCAATTAAGCTTATACGGAAATTTGGGTTATTCCATGTGGGATGATAGGGTTTCAATAGACCTCAGCGGATTGAGAGTCAATCGTCAGGCAAGGATTGGTAACAGTGATTTTTTTGAAGGAATGATGATGAACCCTACCTGGCCTTTAGAAGAGCCTTTTGAGGCATTTACAAGATTTCGAGGAAATCCTTGGATCCGGATGCAAGAAGAGAGAAACACAGTAGAGACTGCCATGCATTTCTTCCAAGCAAATGTAACTGCGAATTTGACTGATCGGTGGAGAGTCAGTTCCCGATATGGACAAGTAGGAAAAGAAATGGCTCAAGAACGAACCTACAGTAATAGGGCTGGTATTTCTCAGACTATTTTTCCACTACTATTTCGTGAACGAAGCCATAATCGAAGTCTTTTGGAGTTTACGACGGATTATCAGGCGGATTTGGGTAATTGGAAAATCACGCCCGGCTTGAGATATGCGAGACAGGGGATAGGATATGTGTGGAATGGCTACAATGAGCGCTTAATTGATTTGGACCAAACAGCAACTATCAGAGAAGATTTAACAGAGGAACTTGGGGAGTTTACACTGGAATCCTTTGGGGCTTCACTTAATTTAGTTTATCGAGAAAAACTAGGGATAGATATCCGGTATCAGCCTGAAAGAGCTTCTCACTTGGGCTCCAATGCAGGATGGGGGAATTTTTGGGGAATGGATGTTTCTTATGCAGCAGGAGATCGTTGGAGGCTTTTTGCAAAGCTCAGCTACACCGGGTTGGCACCAGATCAGTCGGGATTGAGCCAAACGGTCTTTGATGTAGGGGAACTAATTATTCCGAGACATTTTGCCAATCCGGATTTGCAATGGGAGCGTTCTAATGCATGGGAATTGGGGGCGGATGTGGCTTTTGCAAAGGGGATTATCGTATCACGAAATGCAATATTTCGAAATCAAGCATCAGGCCTTATGGCTTTGTTGCCTGATGAGGCTATTTTCGATCCTCAAGGGCTCTCGTTTATATCTTTTTCTTACCAAAATTTTGCATCCATAGAGAACTATGGTTTTGAATCCTCTTGGCTTTTCAAATTAATAGACCGGAAAAAGTTCAAGTATCAATCGGGGTTAAACCTGACTTGGATGCATTCCGAATGGACAAATTTGGAGGCTGATTTAGTCTCTTGGGAGGGAAGAGATGTAGGAGTTAGCCGCCAAGTTGGGGGTAATCCCTATTTCCAATTCAATACGCTCCGCACAGGTGAGGCCCTTGGAACAGTACGTGCGTTGGAGTTTCAACGAATTGATCGAAATACAGGACAATGGGTATTCAATCAAAATCTAAGCGGTACCAATTGGCAAGATGCGTATAGACCTAAAGGAAGGGTGATACCTCGTTGGTGGATGGGTTGGAATCATGGATTAAGCTTTGGGAAATGGTCTATGGATGCTTTTTTCAGAGGGGTCTTTGGACATGTATTAGCCCATGAAACGAATTTTCGTTACGGAAACGTCAACTTTTTTGCATTAAATAGGGTCAGGAGTTCTCAAGAGTTGGTAAATCTTGGTTTGACAGAACAGAATACCTTCAATTCGTATTTTGTGGAAAATTCCAGTTTTTTTAACCTTCAATTTTTGACTGTCTCGCGAAGTTTTGATCTCACCATCGGGCGCACCAAAATGAGTAGCAGACTGTCTGTTATCGGAAACAACCTATTTTACCTCACCCGATTTTCGGGTGCAGACCCAGAGCCACGCTTGCATGGCAGACCTGTTTGGAATGTTGACGACCATGTGGAGAAAATTCATGCATATTATGCTTCGGGAATTGCAGATGCCAATAGTTGGTTGCCGGGAAGATCTTGGATGCTGAGACTGGAGGTGAATTTTTAAGATTTTCTTCGAATGGAAGATATTGAAAGTGTTGATCTATTGGAAGAGGTTCCCGAAATAAATGGTAAAACCAGTGGGTTTGCTTTGGGGCCCTACAAGAAAGGTTATTTTGTTTTAGAGGGTTTAGGAAGCACTCACTTGCTGATTCATTCAGGAAAAGGTCCATTTTTGAAAATTGTCCCGCTTTAAGGAGAACCTTTGATTCTTTATTACAGCAAAAAAGAACGGACAGAATTACTGTATACCGCCACTCATGCCTTGAGGAAATCCTGAATCAACTTTCAGGTTCAGGTAAAAACCAGTTTATGCAAGCCAATCTATTTTTAAAAATATAGGCAAATACAGGGTTAAAGCATAGTCGTTAATTTTGTGTTCATCAATTTTGTTTTTTAGTGAACAACAATAGTGTTGTTTAGTAAACAATAATAGTGAAATTCAGTCAAGAAGATCAATTTGAGCAGGAGGGGTATGTAATCAATGTTTGCCCTTTTATCGATTGTAGGTTGAAGGTCATAAAACATGAATAGATACAAAGTAACTTATGTATGCTTTCAAAGAATATCAAGCAACTTCTACGTTATCTCGAAATTCTGAGGGACTTTTCCCGGTAAACTTTTTGAAAAAACGGGAAAAATAGGCTGGGTCTTCAAACTTTAGCTTATAGCTGATTTCTGCTATGCTGTAATCTGTTTGCTCTAGGTATCGGATGGATTCGTGGAGGATAAATTCGTGGATGACCTGCATGGGAGACTTGGAAGCTACTGCTTGGCAAACACGATTAAGATGGACGGTTGAGATTCCCATGGCATCAGCCAAGGAAGCTACAGTTAACTTTTTGTCGACGTTTTCGCCTTTAAATAATCGATTGCTGTAATAACGTTTGATTTGGGTCATAAATGAGCGGAAAAACTTGATATTGGTATTGACCACTTTATAGGTGTTGTGTCGGTTTTCCAAAATCATTCTGTAAAACTCCACGAAGAGGATGGACAAATAAGACTTGATGGCCAAAGATTTTCCTTGATATTCGGTCAGTAACTCATTGTTGGCTCTTCTGAAAAGCCGTGACATCAATCCGAAGCGTTCATTGTTCCAACTGCTGAAAATTACTCGAGGCTTTTCGATTTCTAATAATACATGGGGTTGTGGGTTGAGAATTTCTTCGACAAATTCATCAGAAAGTGTGAGGACCATCCCTTTGATATCGGGGGTAAACAGATATCCATGCAGCGTATTTGCAGGCATGGCTATCAGGCAAGGTTCGTCTATAAGTTGCACCGTAGGACCGCAAGTAAATTCAAAGGAGCCTTCTTCGATTATCACAAACTGATACAAGCGATTATGTAAATGAGGCTTGATGACCCAATCATGATTTCTGCTTCGTGCATCTATGGATTCACAGTGAATAAACTCTGGAAGGATTTCCTGCTTGGTTTCCCCGTACAATACATAGTTGTCTATTTTTTTCATGGCTAATCCTGGTTAAAAGTGCAAGAGTTTATTTTGTACGAATTTTCAAGATTTTCTGTTGTTTGAAGGGTTTAAACCTATTTTGAACGGATTTAAAGCTAATTTTCCTTACAATATTTGGGTGTGGCTTTCATGTGAATGATAACTGAATGTAAGAAATTTTTCACCTATGTAATAAAAGTACAAGTAATTTTTTAAAATCAATGGATACAAGCCAGGAAATGGAGGGATATTGCAGAGAATTCTTCATAAACCCAAAACGACATGAATGCAGGAATCGAGCAATGTCCTTATCACAAGGAATTAAATGCAGCTTACCAACCATTTGACCTCACCAATCCTTTTCCTTTTTACAAAGAAGTCAGAGAAAAGTGCCCTATTTTTTTCAGTGAGGAGTTAGGCTATTATGTGGTGTCTAAGTATGAGGATGTCAAAGCTATTTTTGGAAATTGGCAGGCATTCAGTTCTGAAAATGCACAAAGCCCATTTAAGCCGATTGCCCCCAAAGCAAAAGCCTTGATGGACTCTGCTGGATTGGTAGGCTTATCCGGGCTTTCCGGAAGAATTCCCCCAGACCATACCCGTATTCGGAGGATCGTCAGCATGGCGTTTAATTTGGCCCGTATCAAAAAGCTAGAACCTGAAATCCGGAAAATAGCGATTCGCATGATTGAAGAGTTGAAGGCAGGTAAAAATCAGGCTGAAATGGTTTCTGAATTGGCTTATGATTTACCGGCTTTGGTAATATTCAAATTACTGGGTGTACCTGACAGCGATGTGGCACAGGTGAAAAGCTGGGCAGAAAGTCGACTACTCCTTACTTGGGGGGATTTGGATGAAGATGCGCAGATGATGCATGCAGAAAATATGATCCGTTACTGGAATTATTGCCAAAAGTTGGTCAGTGATAGAAAACATCAAATGCAAGATGATTTGCCAGGTGACTTAGTGACTTTGCAGTCCGAAGGGCATGAAATTACAGACCGAGAAATTGCCGCCATTTGTTACAGCCAATTGTTTGCAGGCCACGAAACAACTACCTCCTTGATTGGAAATGGCATTCGTGAATTACTGGTGCATCCCGAAAGTTGGGAGGCAATCAAGCAAGATAAAACGCTCATCCCAAAAGCAGTGGATGAAGTATTGCGATATTCTCCTTCTATTTTATCCTGGAGAAGGAAATGTAAAGTAGCTACCGAAGTAGGAGGCGTGATGATTCCTGAAGGGGCAGATATTTTGATGGTGATGGGTTCGGCTAATCGGGACGAGGCGATGTACGAAAACGGAGAAAACTTCGATATCACCCGTGGAAATGCCGGAACACATTTGTCTTTTGGCAGTGGTATCCATTTTTGCTTGGGTTCTCCCTTGGCTAAACTGGAGTTTAAAGTTGTGCTTGAAGAACTCACGGCACGCATTCCTAGTCTTCAATTGAAGCCTAATCAAACATTCACATTTGCACCCAATACATCCTTTAGAGCGCCACAAGCACTACAGGTACAATGGTAAACCTTTAATTTAAGTAACATGAAACCCACTTACAGCCTGTTTTTCAAAGATGCTAAGCCCGAACAATTAGAAAGTCTCGGAGGGAAAGGAAAGAGCTTGGCCAGTATGTCCCAAGCAGATCTACCGGTGCCGCAAGGTTTCTGTGTAACCACAGATGCGTTTGTAGCCTTTATCCAGGATTTGATGACTGCCAAAGGACTTTTTGCTTCCTTGGCCAAATTGGATACCAAAAATATGGGATCCCTGGATAAGTTGTCCGGGGAAATCAGGAGTCAGATTCTCAACAAAACCATTGCTGCGGACATTCAAGAAGATATTTTGGCGAGTTATCGCAGCTTGTGTGAAATGTATGGTAAAGAAGGGGAACTTCCGGTAGCGGTCCGCTCTTCAGCTACGGCGGAGGATTTGCCAGATGCCAGCTTTGCAGGCCAGCAAGACACCTACTTATGGGTCGTGGGAGAAGATGAGGTGTTAAGCCATATCAAAATGTGCTGGGCTTCCTTGTATACGAGCCGTGCGATAGCTTACAGAAAGGACCACAATATCCCAGAAGAGGACATACACATGAGTGTGGTGGTGCAAAAAATGGTCAATGCCAGAGTTGCGGGGGTGACGATGACCCTAAATCCAACAAACGGAGACCGAACAAAAATTGCTATTGAAGCATCTTACGGACTGGGAGAAAGTGTGGTATCAGGTACCGTTACCCCGGATAATTACCTGATGGATAAGGTGATTTTTGAATTGGTGGAGTCCTCTATTCAGGATAAAAAGATAGCCTTGATTCCCGACCCTGCCAACAAGCGTGTGATAGAAATTGAAGTGGATCCAGTAAAAGCGACTGAAGCCTGTCTTACCCGAGATGAATTGATTTTTATCAGCAAAATCGCCAAACGCATAGAGAAACATTACGGCTGTCCACAAGATATCGAATGGGCTTTGGATGCAGATGCGGAAGGTGAAGAAGCATTCACCTTGCTTCAAAGTCGCCCGGAAACCGTCTGGTCCAATAAAAAAACAGAGACCAAAAAACACTACATGTCCGGAATGCAAGGACTGGTAGGTTCGCTGATCAACCCTTTAAGTGCAAAAAAATAACATAATCCCAAACAATATACACCATTATGACCGACAAGAAGAAAAAATTTATCAGCCCTTACGAGCATACAGCTCCCAAAGGGTCAGAAGGATGGAAAGAATTGTATCCTTATTTCTTGGTTTTTCAAGAGCAGTTAAAGGAGCAGGAGGAAGACAAATTCTTTTTTTGCGACTCTCAGCATTGGCCGAATGTATTCAAGCCATTTGATGCTATGACAGTGGAGTTTGCTGTGAAATGTCTTTCCCAATATAATTCCAGGCATTATGTGATTCCTCCAGCCAATGGGGTTGATTTTAAAATCCACAATGGCTACTGCTACATGAGCCCGGTAGCTGTCAGCCCTGAATTGATTGAAGGAAGGGTTCCTGAATTCATGGAAAGAGCCGGCTATTATTTCCAAAATTGGAATGAGCTGTTGGAAAACTGGCATAAAAAAGTAAAACGCGTCATTGACGATATGGAAAGCATTCATTTTGAACCGCTTCCTGATCGCGTGGATATACAGGTAATCAAAGATGGAGTAGGGCTCGATCCTACCTTTCAGATGATCAACGATTACAATAAGTTGATTTCTCTTTGCTACGAAACCTGGCAATACCACTTTGAATTTTTAAATCTCGGCTATGCAGCCTACTTGGATTTCTTTGGTTTCTGTAAGGAAGTGTTCCCAGGAATCCCAGATCTGTCTGTAGCAAAAATG
This sequence comes from Cecembia sp., assembly GCF_007126775.1. Lineage (GTDB taxonomy): Bacteria > Bacteroidota > Bacteroidia > Cytophagales > Cyclobacteriaceae > Cecembia. Next base: position 65,637 of record NZ_SLAP01000052.1, read on the forward strand.
GTCCAAGGCATCGATGTAGATTTGTTCAGACCAGATGATGAACTGAAGAAATTGGCAAAGCTTGCCATCTCCTTTGGTTTAGAGAAATGTTTTGAAAAAAAGGATGTCAACGAAGCCTTGCATTGTATCGCCTTAGAAGAAAACGGCGGTCAGTGGTTGCAGGCTTGGGAAAAAGCCAAGCACCCTTGGTTTAACTATACCTCAGGGAATGGTTTTTATTCTTCAGATAAGTATTGGATAGAGCATTTGGATATTCCTTATGGCTATTTGAAAAATTACGTGGAGAAATTGCAGAGAGGCGAAGTCATTGATAGACCTACCGAAGCCTTGGAAGCAGAGCGTGATCGAATCACTACCGAATACGCTGAATCCTTGGATGATGAAGCAAGAGCAATTTTTGAAGGTAAGTTAGGCCTTGCAAGAGTAGTATTCCCTTACGTAGAGAATCATAACTTTTATATCGAACACTGGGCGATGGGGGTGTTTTGGAGAAAAACCCGCGAACTCAGCCGCATGCTGAAGGAGCAAGGCTTCTGGCAACAGGAATCCGATATGTATTACTTCCGTAGAGAGGAAATTCTTCAGGTGTTGTTTGACTATGGCAATAGCTGGGCGGTAGGTGTTCCTGCTGTAGGGCCTGCTGTGTTGCAAGAAGAGATTAGCCGAAGAAAGAAAATTGTAGACGCCTTGGCAACTGCACCTCCTCAACCGGCATTCAATAATCCTCCAAAAGTGGTTACTGAGCCTTTTACCATCATGTTGTGGGGCATTACCACAGAAGCAGTGGAATCTTGGCTAGGCGGAGACGAAAAATCCAGTCATATGAAAGGCATGGCAGCATCCCCAGGTTTGGTAGAAGGGTATGCTCGCATCATCAACGATGCCTCAGAACTTGACCAATTGAAGCAAGGAGAAATTCTTGTAACCCGAGTGACTGCACCGAGCTGGGCACCGGTCTTCAATAAAATTGTAGCTACTGTTACAGATATTGGAGGAATGATGTCCCATGCAGCGATTGTGTGTAGAGAGTACGGTCTGCCTGCTGTAACAGGCACGGGCTCTGCTTCTACCCAAATCAAAACAGGTATGAAAATCCGGGTTGACGGAGGGAAAGGTACAGTTGAAATCTTGGAAGAATTAGTCGAAGCATGATGATGCATCCCATGCATAAGCCGGCATACGAAGCCATATTTAAAGCAGCAGAGAAGTATATGCGCGTCCGTAAAAACGATGTGCATATACCCCTCTCGTATCGATTCGCCTTGGAGTTGATGGAACACTATCCCGAGGTGAATCAAGCTGTAGTTGCTGCCGGAATCATCCTGCACGATATCGGCTGGTATGCCATAGACGAGGAAGAAATCTTCGAAAAAGGCTTTAGTGGACCTGATCTCCTGACTTCGGATGTGCGCTATCTGCATGAGTCCGAAGGAGTCAACTACGCGAAACCTTTATTGGCAAGTTTGGGCTATGAGGAAGATTTCATCGAAAAGGTCTGTACCATAATCGATGGTCACGATACCCGCAATTTTGCCAAATCCAAAGAGGATGAAATTGTACGCGATGCAGATAAGTTATGGAGGTTTGCCGTCACAGGCGTCAGTGTAGCCTGTGATTGGTTTAAAATGACTCCTGTGCAATATGCCCAACGATTGGAAGATACCAATATTGAACAGCTGCATCTTCCGGAATCTGTAGCGATTGCTAAAAGAGAATTAACTGCCACAAGAGCTCTGTTGCTCGCACATGTATTGTAAGACATGAAAAATTATATCAACGGTGAATGGATAGCTTTCAGTCAAGAAGAAATGGACGTACTCAATCCGGTAGACGGCAGTCTACTGGATAGCGTATGCCGCTCTGGATTGGAGGATGTGAATGCCGCTGTGAATGCTGCTACCAAAGCTTTTGATACCTGGAAAAAAACATCCATGCAAGAGCGCGTAAAGCTTCAAAAGAAATTGGCTGCCTCCATGCGCAAGCACAGTGCTTCCATCGGACGCCAACTTTCTTTGGAATTGGGCAGACCATTGACAGCCTGTATTCATGAGATCAATCGGAGTGCAGAACTCCTTGGATACTATGCCGAAGAGGCTTTGCGCATGAAAGGCTATTTCCCTTTGACAAATGTGGAAGGAGAAAAAGTCTTGGTCACCAGAGAGTCTTTGGGAGTGGTTGTTTCCATTACTCCGTTCAATTACCCGATTACTTTGCTGACTTTCAAAATGGGTGCTGCCTTAGTTATGGGATGTACCATGGTCAGCAAACCATCAGAAGACACCCCTTTGAGTACCTTGGCTTTGGCTGCTTGCTTTGAGGAAGCTGGTTACCCAGCAGGTGTTTTCAATGTCATTACTGGCTACGGCAGGGAAATTGGAGATGCTTTGGTGTCTCATCCCAAAGTTGCCAAAATAGCCTTTACGGGAGGAACTTCTACAGGTGCACACATCGCTGGGGTAGCTGCCCGAACACATAAAAGAATAACCTTAGAATTAGGAGGGCAATCACCGGCCATCCTTTGTGAAGATGCAGATTTGGATACGGCTGTTCCGGCCATTGTCAAACATGGCTTTGCCAATACAGGACAGTTTTGTTACCGAGTCAATCGCGTCTATGTACACGAAAGCTTGTATGAGCAATTCTGCCAAAAAATGAAGAAGGCTACCGAAAAACTGACTTTGGGAGCCGGAATCGATGATATCTGCGATTTAGGCCCCATGGTTAATGAGAAAATTTTCGCCAATGCTTTCCAACAGATTGAAGATGCCCAAAGCAAAGGCGCTCGCATCCTGACGGGTGGCAAACGAAGAACAGGAGGGATCTTTGAAAAAGGCTTTTTCTTAGAACCTACGCTGATTGCTGAGGCAAGTTCCGAGATGAAAATCATGCGGGAAGAAACTTTTGGACCAGTCATAGGCCTTGCAAGTTTTACAGATGAAACAGCAGCCATCCAAGAAGCCAATGCCTCGCAGTATGGATTAGCAGCGTATGTCTTCAGCCATAACATCGGTAGAGGACTTCGCATTGCCGAGCAGTTGCAGGCAGGTTCGGTTTGGGTCAACAATATCCAACGTTCTTATCATTCGGTGCCTTTTGGAGGCATGAAGCAAAGTGGGATTGGAAGGGAAAAAGGTATCCATGGATTGGAAGCCTATACCGAATTGAAAACCATTTACCTGAACTACTGATATGGAAATCCTTCAAGAAAATCATATCGCCATTTGGGAGGAAGCCAAAGAGTTTCTGACAATTCGAGACAACGATGTGCATACCTTACACTCCTATCAGTTGGTGAAATTACTCCTTGATTGGCATGC
>NZ_SLAP01000031.1 GCF_007126775.1 Cecembia sp.
TGAATGGCAGTTGCTGAGTGGAAGAGAGACGGAATTGTTAGAAGTAAAAATTGCTGAGAAATCATGAGACTGAATATTGAAAGCCTTTCATTCAAAAAAGACATAGAAAATCAGAAGATGGATACTGAGCCTTGGGAGACAGCTGAGAAGATCAGTGTTCCATCTAATTTTACGGAAGCTGTGTACAAATCTATTTCGCACCAAGGATTCGGGGCCGGAATCCCGCCATACTTGCGGGGACCTTACAGTACAATGTATGTAATGCGTCCGTGGACCATCAGACAGTATGCGGGATTTTCCACTGCAGAGGAATCCAATGCTTTTTACAGAAGAAACCTAGCGGCAGGTCAAAAGGGCTTGTCCGTAGCTTTTGACTTAGCAACACATAGGGGCTATGATTCAGATCATCCCCGCGTTGTGGGGGATGTGGGTAAGGCAGGTGTTGCCATTGATTCTATTTTGGACATGAAAATCCTCTTTGATGGCATCCCTTTGGATCAAATGTCAGTGTCCATGACTATGAATGGCGCTGTTGTTCCCATTTTGGCATTTTATATAGTGGCAGCTGAAGAGCAAGGAGTAAGTCCTTCTCAGCTCAGTGGTACCATACAAAACGATATTCTCAAGGAGTTTATGGTAAGGAATACCTATATCTATCCTCCCCAGCCTTCGATGAAAATCATTGCAGATATTTTTGAATATACATCCAAAAATATGCCCAAGTTCAATTCCATTTCGATATCAGGATATCATATGCAAGAAGCGGGAGCCACTGCTGAACTGGAGTTGGCTTATACCTTGGCCGATGGTTTGGAGTACCTGAAAGCCGGTATAGCTGCTGGTCTTGAAGTAGATGATTTTGCACCTAGGTTGTCATTTTTTTGGGCGATTGGGATGAATCATTTTATGGAAATTGCCAAAATGCGTGCAGGAAGACTGCTATGGGCCAAGTTGGTAAATAGGTTTGAACCGAAAGACCCAAAGTCACTTGCCCTGAGGACGCATTGTCAGACCTCAGGTTGGTCACTTACCGAGCAGGATGCTTTTAATAATGTGGCAAGAACTACCATTGAGGCCATGGCGGCGGTATTGGGCCATACACAGTCCTTACACACCAATTCTTTTGATGAGGCCATGGCTCTTCCGACCGATTTTTCTGCTAGAATTGCAAGGAATACCCAGTTGTATTTACAGGAGGAAACCGGAATAACCAAGGTTGTAGACCCATGGGGTGGATCTTATTATGTGGAATATCTGACCGATCAGTTGGTAGCGCAAGCATGGAAGTTGATACAGGAAGTAGAGGACTTGGGAGGAATGGCCAAAGCCATAGAGGCAGGAATTCCTAAAATGCGGATAGAGGAAGCCGCTGCCAGAAAGCAGGCTAGATTGGATAGTGGAAAGGATGTCATTGTCGGGATGAATAAGTACCAGACGGAAGAAAAGACTGCATTTGAAATTCTTGAAGTAGACAATCAGGCTGTTAGGTCAAAACAAATACAGAGACTTGAAGCATTGAGGTCCTCAAGAAATCAAGGAGAAGTGGATTTGGCTTTAGAAGCCCTGACAGAAGCTGCCCGTTCAGGAGAAGGAAATTTACTGGAACTTGCGGTAGATGCGGCCAGAAAAAGAGCTACTTTAGGGGAAATTTCTTTTGCAATGGAAAAGGAATTTGGGAGACATAAAGCAATTGTAAAATCCATTTCAGGCGTGTATTCAAGAGAAGCTAAAGACGATATTACTTTCCAGGAAGCCAGAAAACTGGCAGACCGCTTTGCAGAGTTGGAAGGGAGGAGGCCAAGGATTATGGTCGCCAAAATGGGGCAGGATGGACATGATAGGGGAGCGAAAGTGATAGCTACAGGTTTCGCCGATCTAGGATTTGATGTGGATATAGGTCCTCTTTTCCAAACCCCAGAAGAAGTAGCCATGCAGGCGGTAGAAAATGATGTGCATGCAGTAGGGGCATCTTCTTTGGCGGCAGGCCATAAAACATTGGTGCCTGCATTGATAGAGGAATTAAAAAAATTGGGTAGGGAAGACATCATGGTGATTGCTGGTGGAGTTATTCCTCCTAAAGATTATGATTTTCTTTATGCTGCCGGAGTGGCAGCCGTTTTTGGGCCGGGGACAGTTTTATCTAAAGCTGCTATAGAGGTATTGAATAAACTGATGGAAGCATGATAGAAGGCTTCATAAAAGTATAAATTGAGGTTATGAAATCCATCACACTGGTATTTGACGATAATTTGACTGAGCAGGTTCAGGAGAAGATTATTCCCCTATTTGGTAGTCATTTAAAGATCACGGTACCATTTAGCAAGTGCAAAACATTCGAATTTGGAGAGAGCGATTTTCTTGTTTTCTATGTATCTGATCAGCAATTCAGGGATATAATCGATTCCATTATCGAGAAGCACTGGAAAATTGGGTTTCTTCCTCATCCCAAGTTATTGGAAGTTTCCCAGGGTTTTGGAATTTCTTCCAACCTTGAAATCGCTGTAGAAAATATCTTGGAAACAGAGGGAACGGTTGAGATTGATATGTTATACGCCAGCGGTCAGCCGGTTTTCAATTCCATGGTAATAGGCAATACCTTTAGTCTTTTGCATGCAGGAGATTTGGGTAAAACCGGTTTTTTGAAATACTACCTTCGCGTAAAGCGGTTTTTGGGCTCCCTTAAAAGGGCGCATCTCCATGACCTTTCCATCAATTGGTCAAATGATGCAGATGAAATGAAAGAAAAGGCCTTAGATACTGCCGCCTTGGGTATGGTTGTTGTCCAACATGGGAAAAGTTCTCTTTTATCCCGGAGGTTGTTGGAGGATTCTGATCCTAATGATGGTATGATGAACTGTCTGATACTTGCGCCAAAAAGTATTTGGGAAGTGGTTAAATTTGGCTTTTACAACATTTTCAAGTCATCTAAAAATCAGAAATTACCCAATTACGTTGCCCATCTTAAGACTGATAAAATCCAGATATCAAGTAAAAAAAATATTGATTTCGCAGTTGATAATATCCTGATAAGTTCAAAGGAAATTATTTTGGAGGTTAAGCCAAAGCTACTCAATGTAGTTCCCGGTAAATTTTTGGAAACCAACAAGGAGGTGAAAAGCTCAAAAATTTTCAAAACGCAAAACCTTCCTCAAGGGGAGTTAAGGTTGGAGTTGTTGAGAAAGAGCCTTCCTCTTACCAATCATGCTACAACAGAAGAATTCAAGTGGTTATTTACCATTTTAAGAGAAAATTCAAAAGTAACTTCTAGTTATTTGGTATTGATGGCCCTTTCCACATTGATAGCAGCTTTTGGTCTTTTTGGGAACTCCTCTCCTGTGATCATTGGGGCAATGATATTGGCTCCATTGATGTCTCCGATTATTTCTTTGGCAATGGGGGTGCTTCGGCAGGAACAAGATTTGATCAAAGACAGCCTTATTACTATTGCTTTTGGCCTGTTGATTGGTTATGCTTTTGCAGTTTTGATTACTTGGATTACGCCTTTAAAGACCCCTAACAGTGAAATGATTGCGCGCATAAGGCCAAATTTACTTGATTTGGGAGTAGCCGCTGCATCTGGGGTTGCGGGTGCATACGCTCATGCTAAGAAAGAAGTGGTCAAAACCCTGGCAGGTGTAGCCATTGCCGTGGCACTTGTTCCTCCATTGGCCGTATCGGGAATTGGTTTGGGATGGGGTGATTGGCCAATATTTTTTGGCGCATTATTACTTCTTGTAACTAACTTGGCAGGAATGGTTTTGGCAGGGGCACTTACTTTCCTTTTTTTAGGTTTTAGTCCTTTTCATTTAGCTAAAAAGGGGCTACTTATTTCCATGGTTTTGGTTTTGATTATCAGTACACCTTTGGGCTTTGGGTTTTCCAGGATGGTGAAGGAAAATAAGCTTATTCAAGAATTAAGCGGGAGGGACATAGAGCAGGGGAAACTAAGAAATGTCAATGTCATCCAAATGCGCCCGATGCGGATTTCCCTGACAGTTGTTTCTGATTCCCCGTTGGATTTGGTTGAACTGAAAGCAGTCAAAGATCAGGTTGAAGAAATAGTGGGAGAGGAAGTGGAATTGGAGCTGACCGTTGCAATCCGTTATTGAGTTATTTAAGGATTTATTTTTCAGACTCTGATTAATACTAAAAAAGTAAGACCTATTTTTGTTTAACGATAAGAATATTAACCTATGGTCTTTCTTGCTGATTTGAATTTTTCTTTACCATGGCAAAATCCGGTCCTGATTTTTGCGAGTATCTTATTTATCATTCTCTTTGCTCCGATCTTATTAAATCGGATTAAGATTCCGCAATTGATAGGCCTGATTATGGCTGGGGCCATTATAGGTCCCAATGGAATTAACCTCTTGGAAAGAGACAGCAGTGTAATTCTTTTTGGTACAGTAGGCCTTCTTTATATCATGTTCCTGGCAGGATTAGAAGTGGATATGGCTGATTTCAAGAAGAACAGTAATAAATCCATCGTTTTTGGTCTCTACACATTTCTTATACCAATGGCCTTGGGTACACTTACCGGATTGTATTTGTTAGATTTCTCTTTGCCTACTTCCATATTATTGGCCTCCATGTTTGCTTCCCATACTTTATTGGCCTATCCGATGATCAGCAAGATGGGGATAGCTAAAAATAAAGCGGTCAATATTGCTGTCGGAGGAACAGTTATCACAGACACCCTTGCACTTTTGGTTCTTGCAGTAATTGTGGGTATGTCTACAGGGGAATTGAGTAATGAATTTTGGTTAAAATTGGGCATTTCTCTGATCATATTTACGGGAATCGTGGCCTTCATTTTTCCGATGCTGGGGAGATGGTTCTTTAAAAGGTATGATGACAATATTTCGCAGTATATTTTTGTTTTAGGGTTGGTTTTTTTGGCAGCATTTTTGGCCGAAGCTGCCGGAGTTGAAGCCATTATTGGGGCCTTTTTGGCGGGATTGGCACTAAATAAGCTAATACCTCACACATCGCCTTTGATGAACAGGATAGAGTTTGTAGGGAACGCTTTATTTATTCCGTTTTTTCTCATCGGGGTGGGGATGCTGATTGACTATCGGGTGTTTTTCAATGATATTGAAACCATTAAAGTGGCTGTGGTCATGTCGGTTATTGCAACGCTTTCAAAATATCTTGCTTCCTTGCTGATCCAAAAAACGTTTAATTTTTCAGGGGCACAGCGGGACGTTATTTTTGGTCTGAGCAATGCCCAAGCAGCAGCTACTTTGGCAGCAGTTTTGGTAGGTTACAATGTGATTTTGGGAGAAAACCAAGATGGTGAACCTATTAGGCTTTTGAGTGAAAGTGTTTTGAATGGGACAATTTTGATGATTTTGGTGACCTGTACGATCGCTTCTTTTGTAGCTCAAAAAGGCGCTGCAAAGTTGGCCCTTGAAGAAGAATTGAATCATGAAGAAGGAGATGAGGAAGCTGAAGAGAAAATTCTGATACCTGTTAATTATCCGGAGAACATAGAAGAACTGATTCATTTAGGAGTCACTATTAAAACCCAATCTCAGAAAGACGCCTTGTTGGCACTCAATATTATTCCTTCCGATTCGGAAGATCCATCAAAAGAAAAGTATGCCAAAAAGCTCTTGGAGAAGGCTAGTATTAGTGCCTCTGCTACAGACAATAAGCTTACAGAGTTGATCCGATATGATTCTAATGTGGTCCAAGGGATTACCAATGTAGTCAAAGAGAACAAAGCCACTGATATTATCTTGGGACTTCATAAAGATGCTGGAATTTCAGGATCATTTTTGGGTAAGCTTACGGAAGGTATTCTTGGAAAAATCAATGTTACTGCTCTTATATATAACAGTGTGCAGCCTTTGAATACCATTTCCCGGTATCTAATTGTAGTCCCACCGAATGCAGAGAAGGAAATGGGTTTTGCCTTCTGGCTTTTAAGGGTTTGGAATATTGGAAGAAATACCGGTGCCAAACTTGTGTTTTACGGTTCAAATGAGGCCTTAAAGTATATCAAACAAGTGCATAAGAAATTTAGTGCAGAAGTGGCTTTTGTAGATTTTTCAGATTGGGAGGATTTCTTGATTATATCCAAGGATTTAAAGGAGAATGATGCACTGGTAGTTGTGATGAGCAGAAAAAATGGGGCCTCTTATGATACACAAATGGAAAAATTGCCCAAATATTTGAACAAATACTTTATTCAAAACAACTATGTGCTGATTTACCCTATGCAGTTCAATTTTGACAGTAAAGAATATGCTCCTTACGGAGGGTCTCCTTTTTTAAAACCTTTGATTACTACTGGTGTGGAGGGGGTAGAGAATTTTACGCAATTGGTAGGAAAGCTGTTCAAAAAAAAATAAAAAAAGGCCAAAACTGGCCTTTTTTTATTTAATTATCTTCTCCTCTCAATTTGATAACAGCGCCTTCGAGAAGCGGGCTGATACGTATTTGACATGCCAATCGGCTTGTCGGAAAATATTCTGGTAAATTTTCCAGTTGATCCAATTCCGCATCAGTAGCATCTCCAAGTTCATCCTGACCATCCAGTATTTCAACATGACAGGTTGCACACAATGCCATACCTCCGCAGGTGGCTAAAACCGGATATTCAGAAGCCTTCAATATTTCCATCAGACTAAGTCCCATATCATCAGGGGCCTCAATAGTCTGTCGATTACCTTCCTGATCTTCGACTGTAAATGTTACCATGCTGCAAATGTAAGATTAAAATGCATTTACACCATTTACAGTGGTATATTTAAAGCTTAATTTTTGATCAGGATATACATATTTGAATGCGGAATGCATCATGATCGCAGCTTCATGGAATCCACAAAGGATCAGTTTCAGTTTTCCAGGGTAAGTATTGATATCTCCGATGGCATAGATCCGATCCACTCCTGTAGAATAATCACGTGTATCCACCTCTATGGCATTTTTATCTATATTCAATCCCCAGTTGGCTATTGGGCCAAGTTTTGGGCTCAGACCAAATAGAGGAATTAAATAATCTGTATCAATAATCAATTCTTCCTTGTTTTTACTCTCCAGCTTTATACTTGAAAGCTTGCCATTACCATTAAGTTCTTTCAGGTTGGCGGAAAGAATTAAATCGATTTTGCCATTATTGGCCAAATCAAAAACTTTGGCAGCAGAATCAGGTGCTCCTCTGAATGTTTCATTCCTATGGACCAAAGTAACTCTTTCAGCCACGTTAGCAAGGAAAATGGTCCAATCAAGCGCAGAGTCTCCACCTCCTGCAAGAACCACCTTTTTATTTCGGAAAGTTTCCGGATTTTTGACCATGTATGCAACTCCCTTACCTTCAAAATGGTCTAGGTTTTCAAGCACTGGCTTCCTTGGTTCAAATACACCAAGACCACCGGCAATCACAATCACCTGCGCATGAACTTGGGTATTGTCATTGGTAGTGATAATGAAAGAACCATCATCCTGCTTGGCAAGATGGTCTACCCTTTCTCCAAGGGTGAAGGTTGGCTTAAAGGGTTTGATTTGATCCATCAGGTTATCTACCAACTCCTGTGCCTTGATTTCAGGATATCCTGGGATGTCATAAATGGGTTTTTGAGGATAAATTTCCGAGAGTTGCCCTCCTACTTGCGGTAAGTAGTCGATCAGGTGGCAGCGCATTTTTAGCAATCCCGCTTCAAATACTGCAAATAAACCAACTGGTCCAGCTCCGATGATGCAAATGTCAGTAGTAATCATGATGTGTGTTTAATTAATTGGTAAAACCAATTGAAAACTTTTTTGTTCGTATAAATATAATTAGTAAAGCAACTAATCTTAAGGTTTTCTACAGATTATTTCAAGTTGGTATAAATGGTATTCAATATTCTCTTGAACTCTTCGAAATCCTTTTCGTTTAGGTTTTCCCATGCTTTTTCTCTTATGGAAGAAATTTGAGGTTTCAATTCTTTTACTTTTGAGATCCCTTCCTCTGTAAGGATCAGTTGAAAGCTCCTTCTATCCTGAGGATGAGGATTTCGTTCAACGTATCCCTTTTTGTTTAAAATATCTATAATTCTTGTTAGCGTGGGTTGATCTTTAAATACCAAATGAGCAAGCTCAGATTGACTTAAAAGCTCATTTTCTGAAAGATTTTTCATCACCAACCATTGGTCTACAGTGATATCGAATTCTGCCAATTTAAATTTTCTTTGCGCATATTGTTTTACCCGCCTGGCTGTGCGGTCCAAAAGAAAAGAATATTTGCTGAACTGTTCCTGTGTCATACCAATAATTAGCACAACAAATATACGTACTTAAAATGAAAAATCAATTTCCCTGAGGAGTCAAGACCAATCAATCTTCAGGTAATCTCTCTTTCCTGTAAACAAGATTCCCTTCATTGTCCCATTCTGCGCGGATAAAAGGCCTGAAGTTCCTGGAAAACGGCTGCTCCTGATATTGGATTTCCCGTTTCCTGATTACTTTATTATTGTCATTCCAATATTCTGTCCAGAGCCCTACTTTTTCACCAAAGTGATACTCTCCCGATACAGCAATTTGACCATTCTCATAAAAGTGATAAAAATTTCCCTCTTTGAGATCATATTCAACCGGTGTAAGGGTTTCGATTTGATTTTTTGACTTGTTATAATAGGACACTCTGGAATCTTTTGGCCATCCTTCATAGAAATGCAGTTTGTCCAATAAGACGCTTTTGTTATCAAAGCTCAGCCAAGTCCCATGCTTTGTTCCAAAATAAAAATTACCTTCTTCAACTACGGTTTCATCGATGGATTTGACATAAGGCCCATGTAACAAGTATCCTCTGGAGGCGTCAAAGTCTTTATTTCTAATGACCTTGTCTTTCTTGTCAAACCAAAAGATGTCTCTGATATATGGATCTATGATTTTCTTTTCTTGTGTGATGAAGAAATTCTGGAATTGGGTCTGGCTACGAAAAGTTGTTTTAGTTCTAACCCTTTTGGTTTTTTGTCCGTAGTAGATGTTTTTTTTCTGCCGTTTTTTATCTTTTTTCTTTTTCTCTTTTTTACCACTTTCATCAAAAAGGAGAAGGGGGAGATTGGTAGGCCTTAAAATATCGCTAACTACTCCTGTGGAATCAGGATCTTCGGCTTTTTCCTGTTTACCTTTTTTTTGTGCCAGAACGGAAAGGCTGATCTGTACCAGAATTAAAGTTAAAACGAGTCTGCGGATCATGTGAATGTAACGCAACAAATGATATGAATATTTTGTGTTAAATGTACAAATGCAAAATCAATTCCAAATTTAAGATAGAATTAATAATTGGAATCTGTATTTTTGGCCAAGTTTATTAAACCTACCAAATTATGACCTCAATCTTATCCGAACGTATCATTCAAATGGAAGAATCGGCCACTTTGGCCATGGCAAAAAAAGCCCGTGAATTAAAGTCAAAAGGAATCGATATCATCAGCCTTAGTTTGGGTGAGCCGGATTTTAAAACACCAAAGCATATTCAACAAGCAGCTAAGGATTCCATAGATGAGGGGAAATATTTTTCCTATCCACCAGTTGCGGGGTATCAGGATTTAAGAGAGGCAATTGCCAGGAAACTAAAAGACGAAAATCTTATTGTAGAAGCTAAAGCGGAGAATATCGTTGTATCTACAGGTGCAAAGCATAGCATCGCCAATGTTTTTATGTGTCTATTGAATGAGGGTGATGAAGTTGTTATATTCTCTCCTTACTGGGTTTCTTATGCAGAGATAATCAAATTGGCCGGAGGAGTACCGGTATTGATTGAAGGCTCTTTGGAAAACAATTTCAAGGCCACTGCTGATCAGTTGGAAGCGGCGCTCACTGATAAGACAAAGGCAGTAATTTATTCCTCTCCCTGCAACCCTACAGGATCGGTATTCAGTAAGGAAGAATTGGAAGCTATTGCTTCTGTGGTCAAAAAAAGAGAAAATCTCTTTGTTATAGCGGATGAAATTTATGAACTCATCAATTTTACAGGTAAGCATGCGAGTATAGGTGCTTTTCCAGGAATGTTTGAAAGAACAATAACTGTCAATGGATTTTCCAAAGGATATGCCATGACAGGCTGGAGAGTTGGTTATATCTGTGCCCCATTGTTTATTGCAAAGGCCTGTGAAAAAATGCAAGGTCAGTTTACATCGGGAGGCACAGGTATTGCCCAAAGGGCTGCTCTTGCTGCTATTTCAGGGGACCAGTCCCCTTCTCAGGAAATGGAAAAGGCTTATTTAAAAAGAAGAGACCTTGTTTTAAAGTTAATCCAGGATGTTCCCGGTTTTAAAACCCATGTTCCAGAGGGCGCTTTTTACTTCTTCCCAGAGATTTCCAACTTTTTCGGGAAATCAGCAAATGGTTTCAAAGTGAGCGATGCAGATGATTTCTGTCTGTATTTGTTGGAAAAAGCCAACGTATCATTGGTGACCGGAGCAGCATTTGGCGCCCCTAATTGTGTGAGGATTTCCTATGCAGCATCTGAGGAAGAGTTGATTGAAGCAATGAAGCGAATCAAAGATGCCTGTGCTATTTTAAAATAATTATTCTTTTGCATTATCGCAGTGTAAACCTTTCCAAAGTTTGGAAAGGTTTTTTTATTGACTTTTAAAAAATAAAATACCACGCTCATTTTGGCTTATTTTTAATGTAATATGATTTTTTTTATAAAAAATTGAAAGACTGATATTTTTGGTTATTCTTATTCCGATAATTTTATGGTTTAACCAAGTAAGCA
>NZ_SLAP01000146.1 GCF_007126775.1 Cecembia sp.
CAAATTAAGGTTATCAGAGGAGCATCTTCTTTGTAGAAGGGTTCACTGTTTGGCAATTTGGTTTTGAGCAGGTATGTGATAAATATCATATTTTTCATGGTTTAAAAGGGTTACCTTCGCAAAGCATTTCTCCCAAACCACAGGAATACGAATTCTTAGCATAAGATTTCTTAAAGTGTTTGATGTCAATTCATTCAATGCTTTGATTGGCTATTGAATGATATTGGCATCAATACCCATCAATGAGATTACTTCTTATCCTAATTGATTTTATCAAATCCTTATCGAAAAAATCGATTTCTTAAGACCATTAGGAAAAATTATGTTTGTATTTCAATGTAATGAACTAATTAAAACAAAATATTATGTATATGAGAAAAATAGCGTTGCTTAGCTTAATGTGCTTAGCTTTTTTATGGGAGGCAAATGCACAAAAAAGCTACAATGAGGGGCAAGTAGACGGCTGGTCAGGAGCTACTAAAAAAAGCAGTACGGCCATGCGTGCCACCGGCAATTCGGAATGGTGGCCCAATCAGTTAAACCTGAGCATTTTGCGCCAAAATTCATCTTTGTCTAACCCTATGGGGCCTGACTTTGATTATGCTGAGGCTTTTAAAAGCGTAGATTATGCAGCATTGAAGGCTGATTTAGCCAAATTGATGAGTGAATCACAGGACTGGTGGCCTGCTGACCATGGGTATTATGGAGGTCTGATGATTCGAATGGCTTGGCACAGTGCTGGTACATACCGTACAGGAGATGGACGTGGAGGTTCTAGGGCTGGTCAGCAAAGGTTTGCCCCTCTAAACAGTTGGCCAGATAATGCCAACTTGGACAAAGCCAGAAGGTTGCTATGGCCCATCAAGCAGAAATACGGTAACCAAATTTCTTGGGCCGATTTGATGATTTTGGCAGGTAATGTGGCTTTGGAAGCTGCCGGTTTTGAAACCTACGGATTTGCCGGCGGAAGAGAAGACGTATGGGAACCTGAAATTGATGTGTACTGGGGTTCTGAAGGGGAGTGGCTAAGTGATGCCATGCGTTATTCAGGTGATCGTGATTTGGAAAACCCTTTGGCTGCTGTACAAATGGGATTGATTTATGTGAATCCGGAAGGGCCTAATGGAAACCCAGATCCTTTATTGGCAGCCCATGATATCAGGGAAACTTTTGGAAGAATGGGAATGAACGACGAAGAGACCGTGGCTTTGATTGCTGGAGGTCATACCCTAGGTAAAACCCATGGTGCCGGACCTGCCGACAATGTAGGGCCTGAGCCAGAGGCAGCGCCCATAGAAGAGCAGGGGTTTGGTTGGACAAGTTCTTATAAATCAGGTAAAGGTGCTGATGCAATCACTTCAGGATTGGAGGTGATTTGGACGATGACACCCAATGAGTGGAGTCAGGGATATTTTAAAAGTTTGTTTGAGCATGAGTGGGAATTGACCAAGAGCCCTGCTGGAGCTTATCAGTGGGTAGCTACCAATGCAGAGGTTTTGTACCCTGATGCTTTCGATTCTGAAAAAGGACATGCTCCGACCATGTTGACTACGGATCTTTCCATGATCTTTGATCCGGAATATGAAAAGATATCAAGAAAATTTTATGAAAATCCTGATGTCTTCAATGAAGCATTTGCGAAAGCTTGGTTCAAATTGACCCACAGAGATATGGGTCCAAGGACTACCTATATAGGTCCTGAAGCACCCACAGAAGACTTAATTTGGCAAGATCCAATCCCTGCAGTTAACCATGAATTGGTAAGTGCGCAGGATTTGGCAGCTTTAAAATCACAGCTTCTGAATTCAGGACTTTCTATCTCTGAAATGGTTTCTACTGCTTGGGCTTCTGCTTCAACCTACAGAGGTTCTGATAGAAGAGGTGGTGCCAATGGTGCCAGAATCATGTTGGCTCCTCAAAGAAATTGGGAAGTGAATAACCCTGAGCAGTTGAACAAAGTGTTGGCTGTGTATGAAAAAATCCAACAGGATTTCAATGCCCGTTCCGGAGCCAAGAAAGTCTCCATGGCAGACCTGATTGTACTTGCCGGTTCTGCTGCAGTAGAAAAAGCAGCTGCCAATGCAGGCCATAATGTAACAGTACCATTTGTAGCTGGCAGAATGGATGCAAGTGAAGCAATGACTGATGTAGAATCCTTCAAATTGCTGGAGCCTATGGCAGATGGTTTCCGTAACTACCTTAAAACAAAATATACTGTATCTACGGAGGAACTGCTAGTAGATAAGGCACAATTGCTTACTTTGACTGCACCTGAAATGACTGTATTGTTGGGAGGTATGCGTGCTTTGAATACCAATTATGATCGTTCTAACCATGGAATCTTCTCTGACAAGAAAGACATGTTGACCAATGACTTCTTCGTGAATCTTTTGGATATGCGTACAGAATGGAAGCCAGCTGATGACAGCAATGATAAGTTTGAAGGCAGAGACCGTAAAACCGGTGACTTGAAGTATACCGCTACCAGAGCGGACTTGATCTTCGGGTCCCATTCAGAACTGAGGGCTTTGGCTGAAGTATATGCCCAGGAAGACAACAAAGAGAAGTTTGTTAAAGATTTCATAGCTGCTTGGACAAAAGTAATGCATTTGGATAGGTTCGATTTGGTTAATTAATTAAGTTTTTTTTAAGTAAAATGGGAGGCTGTCTAATAAGTAGGGACAGCCTCCTTTTTTATTGTTTCAAATTGAGTACTAAATATTTATTTAAAATAATTTGGAAAAAGCCAGATCAAACAGTATTATTAAATAGTGTATGGATTTGAATC
>NZ_SLAP01000099.1 GCF_007126775.1 Cecembia sp.
AGATAAAAAATTTAAAAAAAAAAGGCCTGCAGATGCAGGCCTTTTTTTTTTATTGGTTATCTAACTGGTTCGCATTTTTATGATTCCAGTTGCGTGAAGGAGTTTGACTATGGGATAGGTGGGGTCAAATTCATACCATTTGACTGCAAAATTTGGCCTATTTGGTAATTTATGGTGATTATTCTGAAACAGTTCACCCAACATTAACACGTCTAAAAGAAGGCTGTTTTTGGATTTGTCATTGTTATCAAAATTCGCATATCCATATTTATGGCCTGACCAATTGACAATGGCACCATGAACAGGCCCCATCATAAAGTGTATAGGTAATAAGAAATACATCCACCAATGTGTGCCTGCCAACTCAAACACAGAAATGCTCAAAATATAAACTAAAACATAAAAAATGCCCCAACCAAAGCGAGAGGCCATAGAGTCGGCCAACAAATCGAACTTATTCCAATCGGGAACATCCTTGGAGAACCTTTTCTCAGGTTTTAATTTAAATGTGAAATAATCATTATAAATGTTTTTGGTTTTCCACATCATGGTAAAAAGATTTTCCGTGTGATGTGGACTGTGGGGATCTTTTGGTGTATCACTGTAAGCATGGTGCATTCGGTGCAGAATTGCATATGCCCTGGGGGAGAGATAGGAACTCCCCTGACAGATCCATGTAAAAACATAGAAGAACCTTTCCCAGAATTTTGTCATTGAAAACATTTGATGCGCCGCATACCTGTGTAGAAAGAAACTTTGGCAAAACAAGGAGAAATACCAATGCAACAAGAAGAAGATAATTAAAATCACTGTAATTAATTTAAAATAAGTAATAGGACAAAGATAATGGTAGAACCACAATATTTAAACCACAGGTAGGAAATATCTGTTCAAATTATTACGATTTTGGCCTTTAGCTTTTATATTTGGTATGTCATTTCGAGAAAAAAACAAAAATATATTTTTATGAGCAAATCCAGCGAAGCTTTGAATATCCTTTTACAACTGTTACTGGCTGCTGTAGCAGTTTTGATTGCCCAGTACATAATACCCGGGGTGCATGTGGAATCATTTTTAACGGCACTGGTTATAGCAGCACTGATTGCCTTGTTGAATATTACAGTAAAACCCCTGTTAATTCTTCTTACAATCCCTATAACGGTTCTTACATTAGGGTTATTTTTATTGGCTATAAATGCCATCCTGATTTTGATAGCTGCTGCTATCGTCCCAGGTTTTTCTGTAGATGGTTTTTGGTGGGCCTTATTATTTGGCCTGGTTCTTGGCCTTGTCAATTCCCTTTTGGGTGTTTCTTTGGGGGAAAACCGGCGCTAAGAAAAATCTATATGGGTTTGGTCATATCTGCAATACGCTGATATGGCAGAAGCTTACCATCATGTCCCCTGAAAGCATGTTGCTTTGTGGATTTTGATACATTTACTACAAGAATGTATATTTCCTCTTCCAACTCCTGATCTCCTAGATAATCGATTTCGAATATTTCATATGTACAATGTACAGGAGGCACGCAATATTCCCTGTTCGCTTTGTTGATCATGTACATTTCCTCTTCCGGGTCAATACCCATGATTTTTTTATTGTCAGATACCCCCACTAAAATCTTTCCTCCTTGGGTATTTGCAAATGCCACCAAAGTTTTGGCAATTCTTGGGCTTTTGTTGATACTTTGCTTAAAATCCAGCTGTTCACCCTCTTCAGATTTCAAAAATTGATGAATTAGCTCCATATTTTTTTTTATTTCCATCTTTTGACTATATTAATTAATTGAATGTGAGTTAATTCTATATGTTTTTGTTAAACAGGATTAAATTTCTGTTTTCAAATTAAATAATTGTAATGTATGTTAGCTTGGTCAATATTTTAATAGTGTATGAAATATCCTAACGAAGGATTTATTCCTGATGTCATCGAATCCTTGAAAAAAGAACTTCAGGTCACGGGGAAAATGTTTAAAATCGCTCCTTCAGAAGAAAATTCCGATGAATTTGTGAATTTTTTCTTTATCGGTATGTATGAAGGCCGGGAAGTGATCTATGATGCGGCCTTATATACATTGCGACTGCATCATTCTTCTGAAGTTTATGAACTGGCAGAGCATGAGGCGGCCAAAAAATTTCCCAACTTTAAGGCCATCGATTACGAAGAGGACGAGGAGGGCAACCTAAAGCCATTGACAAGTCAAGAAGAAGAAATTGGCTGGTTCATTACCGAGATTATCATGGAAATTGAAGAGGAGGAAACTGTCAAGGTGCAGGAGTTCATTGATGTAGACACCAATCACGATTATGGGGTTGGATTGGATGCCGCATTGAACGTAGAATACATCGATGAAAAGGTTATTTCAAAATTTGTCAAAGATTTTAATGAAGATACTTTGATTTTGGATGATACCTTATACAGTTTTCAATCCGAGGAAGAAGAGGATGTATAAATCAATGTATACCTTTTAGTAAGCTTAATAACAAATTTTATATTGGCTTGTTACTTCAACAAGCCTTTTTTATGCCATGTTAAAAATTGCCTGGTCTCCCAAGTATGCGCATCCATTACCAGAAGGACATAGGTTTCCTATGGAAAAATACAACCTTTTGCCCGAGCAGTTACTTTATGAAGGAACGGTTTCCAACAGCAATTTCTTTTCTCCTGAGGCCCTTTCAAGAGAATGGATCCTCAATACCCATAAATCGGAGTATGTGAAAAAATTGGAAAACCTTGCCCTCAGTAAATCTGAAATAAGAAAAACAGGGTTTCCTCTAAGTATGGAACTTGTGGAACGTGAAATACATATTATGCATGGCTCAGTGCAGGCTTCACTTTATGCATTGGAATATGGAATAGCAATGAATATTGCGGGGGGTACACATCATGCCTTTTCTGATAGGGGAGAAGGCTTTTGCTTGCTCAATGATATTGCTATTTCAGCCAATTACCTTTTGGGAAATAATCTGGTGCAAAAAGTATTGGTGGTAGATTTGGATGTTCATCAAGGAAACGGTACTGCAGAAATCTTTAGATCAGAAAGCAGGGTATTTACATTTAGCATGCATGGAGCCTCCAACTATCCTATGCATAAGGAAAAGTCCGATTTGGACATTGGCTTGCAGGATCAAATTGACGATGAGGCTTACCTTGCACTTTTAGATGTGCATCTGGAACCACTTATGGACAAAGTAGAACCCGACTTCATTATTTACCAATCTGGGGTAGATGTATTGCAATCTGATAAATTGGGCCGTTTGGGCTTAAGTATTCAAGGTTGTAAAGAAAGGGATAAAAAGGTACTGGATACTGCAAAACGGCATCAAATACCCATTATGTGCTGTATGGGGGGTGGATATTCCCACAAAATCAGCCAAATTATAGAGGCGCACGCCAATACTTACCGTTTAGCACAGGACATATATTTCTGAAACTATGGATAAAAAATTAAGAAAGAAGTGGCTTGTTTACGCTGTTTCTGGAATTCTTTTGATTGGCTTTGGGCTCAGTCTTTTGGGTGAGTCCATCATTCTCAAAATCACTGAAAATTCCTTTTTACACTGGTTTGGATTGGGAACCATGGCCTTGGCGGTAATTTTTGCAGGTTTATCGTTTTTTGGTCAGGCAGTCGTATTCAAAGGGCAAATCGACCAAGACAAGAAAAGAGATTAACTGAAATTAACATTTGGAAATCTGCTTAAAATTTGTGGTTTCGATACTTTGCTTATATTTGCGGCAAGTTAAAAATAAGTCAGATAACGTGAAAAAATTAGCTAAAGTATTAGGTTTTTTAGGTGTTGCAGCATTCACCTTCTCCTCTTGTAACCAAAAAGGCGAAACCGGGAGTACCCAAAGTTCCGAAGATGGAGCTGTTGAAGTAAGTATAACAGACCTGAAAGTGGCCTATGTACTTACTGATTCCGTAATTTCTAAGTTTGATTTTTACATTGAAAAATCGGAAGAAATTACAGAAAAGGGTAGAAAATTTGAAAGCGAATTGGGTAGTAGAGCAAGAGGTTTTGAGCAAGAGGTTGCCAACTTTGAGCAAACTGCAGGTTCCATGACCATGAACCAACAAAGAGCCAAGCAGGAAGAATTGATGAAAAAAGAAAGAAACCTGATGACCTACAGGGATAATCTGATGCAGGAACTTTCTGCAGATGAAGCCAAGCTTTATACCGATGTGTATGATAGGGTTCAGGAATTCCTTACTCAATATGCAGAAGAAAAAGATTTTGAATTGATTTTGTCTTACACAAGAGGGGGGGCCATTTGGTATTCCAAAAAGTCTTTGGATATTACCAATGATGTGATTGAAGGCCTCAATAAGAAGTATTCTGAAATGAAATCAACAGAAAAATAAGCTTTATATAAATATAGTAAGAAAAAGCCCTGTTAATACAGGGCTTTTTTCATGATAGATAAATTAATACTTTTGCTTCTCGTCAATAAAAAGTAAAAGCAATGAAAATTACCGAATTCTTAAAACATAATTACAGACATTTCAATGCTGCTGCCCTGATTGATGCTGCAGAGGGTTATAAAACACATCTGGATAATGAGGGCAAAATGATGATCACCCTAGCAGGTGCCATGTCAACCGCCGAACTGGGAATCTCTCTAGCTGAAATGATCAGACAGGATAAAGTACATATCATTTCCTGTACCGGTGCCAATCTGGAAGAAGATGTATTTAACCTCGTAGCACATAATTATTATGAAAGAATTCCAAATTATAGAGAACTTTCGCCAGAACAGGAACAGGATTTGCTAGACCGACATATGAATAGGGTTACTGATACCTGTATCCCTGAGATGGAGGCGATGAGAAGGATTGAAAATGTCATCCTGGAAGAGTGGGTAAAAGCGGATCAGGCTGGAGAAAGTTTTTTCCCGCATGAATTCTTTTATAAGATACTTCTTTCCGGAAAACTGGATGAATCCTTTCAAATTGACCCTAAAAACTCCTGGTTATTGGAAGCTGCTAAAAAGAACCTTCCGATTATTGTGCCTGGTTGGGAAGATTCCACCTTGGGAAATATGTATGCAGGACATGTCATCTCCGGAGACATCAAAAATGTACATACCGTTAAAAGCGGCATTCAGTACATGATGTTCTTGGCAGAATGGTATACGCAAAATGCTACCGATAATAGTACCGTAGGATTCTTCCAGATAGGAGGGGGTATTGCAGGTGATTTCCCTATTTGTGTGGTACCGATGTTGCATCAGGACCTTCAACGAGATAATGTACCTTTGTGGGGGTATTTCTGTCAGATATCTGATTCGACTACCTCATATGGCTCTTATTCCGGTGCAGTTCCCAATGAGAAAATAACCTGGGGAAAGTTAGGACTTGACACCCCAAAATTTATCATTGAATCAGATGCGACCATCGTAGCACCCCTAGTGTTTGCAATCGTAATGGATCAATGAAATGATTGAAAAAATGACCATTTGGAAAGCAAGCAGCTTATTACTGCTTGCTTTTTCCGTTTTTATGGAAAGTACCGCCCAAAATTTGCGCCCGCTGACCAATATAAATTCGCCTTATAACGAGAGCCATGCAGTACTTTCTCCGTTTGGCCCCTTGTTTTTTTCTGTGGGTTACCACCCTGAAAATACGGGAGGACAAACAGATTCAGGAGATATTTGGATGAGTGAAATGACAGGTAATGGAGACTGGACAAAGCCCCAAAGGGTAAAATCACTCTCTACCACGGGAAATGATGTAGTCATTGGTTTTCCAGACCCGATCACCGTCATGGTTTACCATGATGGGCAGCAAAAATCGCAGGGAATCCACATTTACAACCGGTTTGGAGACAGTTGGAATTACCTCCGGCCCCTCCAAATGGGGAATTTTAAAAATGAAGGCGGGCATTTTAGCGGCAGACTTTCGGAAAACGGTGAAGTAATTATCATGTCAATGAAATCATTTGGCAGCTACGGCAATGAAGATATTTATGTGAGTTTCAAAGAAAATGAAAATTTCTGGTCCTCACCGGTCAATCTTGGTTCAAACATTAATTCTTATGCGCAGGAACAAACGCCTTTTCTTACCGGGGATATGCGCACTTTGTATTTCTCTACCAATGCAAGTGCAGATGGAAGAGGGAAAAATATTTTTTATAGCCAAAGGCTGGATGATTCCTGGCAAAACTGGACAAAGCCGGTAGAAATCAGTTCAGCCAACAGCATTGGTTCAGAGTCTGGGTATGCGAAAATTTTTCCACAGGAAAATATGGCGATCTTTACCACTACCGCCAATTCAGAAGGACTGGGAGATTTTGTACTGATTGACTTTGAAAATATACCTTTGGTCGAATTGGAAGCTAAATTGGATGACCTGGATTCCATAGAATCTGCAATAGCACCAGAACAGCAAAATAGCTCTAACATCACCCTAAATGAGACAGGCAATCGAAATGAACCGGAAAACTTGGTCTCTATGCAACCAAAATTAGGTCAAACCAAGCTGCCAGAGGAAAAGACTGACCCGTCTAAAGCCGATATAATTCCCTTAACAGAAGAAACAGTAAAAAATCCTTCTTTGTCTGATAACAGTGAAAGCCCTGAGTTGAACACCATTGAAAAAGCCGACTTTCAAAAACTGGATTTACATGAAGTTAAGGTTCTGGATCGTCAGACTGGAGAGGCTATTTCCTACAAGCTTACGGTATCGGACAATAATTCTTTTATAAAAGAATTGAAAACCCAGGAGGAAATGAGAGTGGCTTTTGAAACTTGGGACTGGAAACACATCATGGTTTTAGCCAAAGGCTATTTGCCAGTAGGTCTCAGTCTTGGTGAATGGCAGGAATTAGAAAATGATATCCTTTATTTGGACCCTGCTGACAGCGGGGCAAGTTTGGTTTTAAGAAATATACAGTTTACCCGTGGCACTTCTGAATTCGCAGATAACAGAACTTTACTGGAACTGGACAGGCTGGTCCTTTTTATGAAAGAAAATGAAGACATTACCATCAGATTGGAAGGTCATACAGATAATCTTGGTGATCCCGGGCTGAATAAGGAATTATCCATCAAAAGGGCTTCAAAGATCCGTACCTATTTGGCAATGAAGGGCATTGATTTCGAAAGGATTAGGACTTCAGGCTGGGGAGGTACAAAACCTTTGGCAAATAATAATACCCAAGAAGGTCGCGAAATCAATAGAAGGGTGGAGCTATATATAGAAAGGTAAGTAATTGAACCAGTCCAGAATCCTTTTTTTATCTTTCCTCCCACTTTTAAGAAGGAAAAAAAGATTCTTTATTTTTAAAGTTAAGTTATTATTATCCCCTCCTCTGGTTTGGTAAAAAATTCTTAACATATACAAGGAAATGTATTCCATTATGTTATATTTGTATAACATTTGCGTTATATGGAAACACTCTTTTCATTGCTTTTGATGACCCTGTTTTACGGACTGCTGATTTTGGCTGTATTTCCGGAAAAATACCTTAGGAAGATCAGTCATTTCAATCACCACAAGAATGTTCCCGAGTATCTGAAATTTTCACTTTCTACACCGATATTCTTTTCTTTTTTAATCGGTTATACTTTGGCAGCGACTATGCTTTATTTCTTTATCGGTTTTTAGTTACATAAAAAAATATGCCCTTCGATTTTATCAAAGGGCATAATCAGTTATATTCTGAAAGTAAATCCAATCATTTCCTTACTATAGGTAATGAAATACTACTTGGATACCTGCTGGAATGGTGAATCACATTTGTTGCTACTACCCCTTCCGTTTCATCGTAATTATTTCCTCCCGTATTCATGTTTCGATCAAACCTCGGGAAATTGGATGAAGAAACTTCTATCCTGATGCGATGTCCTTTTTCGAAATAATTGGAAGTAGACATAGGGGTCATATTGACCTCATATACTTTCCCTTTTTCCATGAATACCTCTTTCTCATATCCTTCCCTGTACCTTACACGCTGAATGGTTTCATCAAGGTTATATGCCCTGCCATCTGGGTAAACATCAATTATTTTGATGGTAATATCTGTATCTTTCACATCTGAAGAAAGATAAAGCCTTGACTCGATAAATCCACTTACCTCAATACCTTCCGCTAAAGGCTCAGAGGTGTAAACCAGAATATCTTCTCTTAATTCCATTTCCTGCTGATCAAAAGATCCGCCCTGAACAGCATTTCCAGTACAGCAAACATTCCCACCATAGGAATTAACCGGATCCAAAGGATCATATTTAAAACTATCTGGATTATCCCTTCCAGGTCTTTTTTTCGACAGTACCCCATCTCCTAATCTGGAATTTGCATTGCCCTTACTGTCCAAGAAGAAGGTTTCCATCCTGGCTTCTTTGGGGGGCCAAGTATCGGCACTCTGCCATTTATTGATACCCATTGTAAAATATTGAACCTTCGGCATGGTTTCAAGGATGCCATTGTCCTGGCCTTTCAGCCAATAATCAAACCACTTATAGGTTACTTCCGTATCTGGAAGCCTTGCATCCCCTACACTTCTTTCCCCTACAATGGTATTTTCTGTAGCCCTAAGAAAGGCACAGTGTAGCGTAGGTCCAATGATTAAGAATTGATTATCCTTGGTTTTTTGTTCTTTTGCGTTGGCGATAATATGGTTGTACATGGCAAGATTAGGACTGGAAGCCACATCGTACCAGGACACAAACCAAAAAGCAGGTTTTTCAAAATCCATATCATCATGAAATAAACCTCCTTCAAACCATTTTGGGTCATTTGGTTTTCTAGTGATCATCTCCTCATAAATCCCCATTGGACCATTCGCATTACGGAGAATATCCTGTACGGGTAAATGGGCAAGTCCTTCCGACCAATCAACGCGTGGGTAGCGTGGAGCCATATCATAAAAACGCTGTAACCTTAAAAGATCATTTTGCTCAATTCCAACAGGCAGCTTTGGGGCAAGAGGGTCATGTTGGGTTCCATAAAGCCATGCAGTGAAAAGCATTTGGCCTGCTCCTCCGCGATACCAATTGCCCTGTTCGTAATAATTACCAATTCTACCAACTCCGGCACCAAATCCCTGAGGAACCAGAGCGGTATGAGCAGGGTGGTTCAAAGAGGCCACTGCCATTTGCCATTCAGCGGTAGAAGAGCATCCAATGGTCCCTATCTTCCCATTGCTCCAAGATTGGTTGGACATCCACTCGAAAGCATCGTAGCCATCCGTAAGAGGGACTCCCAAAATATCCCATTCTCCTTCTGAAAAAAATCTGCCCCTTTCATTCTGAACGACGTAGGCATAACCTCTTTTCACTGCTTCTAATGCTGACTGCAAAGTCCTTGTCACCAATTCTCCGTCTCTGTAGGAGTTGAAGTTATAGGGCGTTCTGGAAAATATAATGGGAACAGGCTGATCGGTTTTTGGCCTGTAAATGTCTGTTGCCAGTCTTATCCCATCACGCATGGGCATCATTACCTTTTGGTCGACAATGGCAATTTCTTCAAGCTGTTCCAATACAGTTTTTTCCTGAGCCAAAAGGCTACCGGAAAAAAACAAAAGAAACAGAATAATTGGTAAATACAGTTTTTTCATAGTTTGCGTTTATATTCTTATGGAATGAATATAAAATTAAAAAATCAAATTTCTATCCTCATTTATTCGAATGGAATTTTTCACCCTCTTTTTAGGTGCTAAGGCGATTTAAAAAAATAACTACGAAAAAATGCTACGTTACAAGAGGAATTAATTTGATCTAAAATTGAACGTATTATTTAACTTTTCACCAATGGGTGTTCTGTTGGCGCGCCTTTTTGCTCTTTTTTTCTTTCTCCACTTTTTATCCTGTTCCTTACTTTTTACCAGAACAGTCCGTACTGAAATTCCCACTTGTCCTCTGAAAAATTCTTCCCTGCCTGCAAGGTTGATATTGGGCTTGTAATCTAAGGAAACTACTGTATTGGCCACTGTCAATTCTATTCCACCAATAAAATCCATACCCATGGTGGCATTGCCATAGGTATGGATAATCTCTTTGGTTTCTCTTTGTTTGACAAAACTTTCCTCCCTTCCAAAGGAAACTCCTGCTCCATAATAATAGTTGAATCTTTTTGATATGATTGGCCTATGATTCGCCATAAGAATGTGTGCCGTAGTGTTTTTGTTGAAATCACTTTGAATAATCCCTTCTACCGTCAAACGTTGGATAATCCGTTGTCTGGCTGTAATCCCAACCGTCCTACTGACATCATTACTTCCCAAGCGCAGTCCAACAGCAGTAGCATAACGCTGTGCCCAAGACATTTGCACCAACACAATTGACTGTAAGAAAACAAGGCCCACAACCTTAAAAATAATGGGTAATCTCATGAAAAGGTTAATTTAAATTTTTAAGAAATCGAATGAACTGACCCCTGTTCAATTATTGTACCAAATATTACCAATCTTCGGAATCCTCTTCGTCTGATTGGATGTTTTTTCCATCCATGAAGGACTGAAACAGGTATTTACCCTGTTCCATGATAAACAGTTCATTCTTCTCAACAAATTCTTTTACGGAATATAGCATTTCCAAAGTAGGGGAGCCTACGTGTTTGGGTATTTTAAAAATTCTTGGATCTTTTTTGTTCAAATTCAAACTTTCATTTTCACCGAAAAGGTAAGGGATGAGCGTTTCAGAACAGCTCAATCCAATTTGATCCACTGCATAATTTTCCAAATGTTGATTTACTCTTTTGGTAATATCCTGAAAAAACTCCAAAGTAGCATGTAATCTTATTCTAGAACCAGCCCTGGATTTTCCTTTTGTTTTTAGATATTTTACCTGGCTCTTTCCTTGCTTTTTTCGCACCATATAAGCTCTGAATACTTTGTGATGCAGTAAATCTCTATTTTGCACAAATCCCACCGATCCTATACCTGATCGAATAAGTATAAGAAGATAGTTGCTGAATTCCTCTAAAGCCAGTTCATTTTTTTGGATATCAAACTTTAATTGGGTGGATAATCTGATTGAAAATAATGGCTCATCTAAATCATTCAAAAATTTTATTTTCCTCTTTTTGGGAAAATAGGTAAAATCCAACCCTTTGCTTTTCAAAAAGTTGAAAAATGAAACAGTCCATTCATCATCTAATATTTGAAAATCCATCAATCTTTTCTACTAAATAATTTAATTTGGACTTATTTTTGTTCAAATATAGCAACTTCAAAGAAACCATGTCTGAAGAAATCAACAACCTTTTTCTGAAACTTTGTGATAAGGATGAATCCGATGCCTATCTATTTGCTGATAAATTGGCGAAGATCAACTCAGAAGAGGTAATGCAAAGGCTTCTTGATATTCTCAAAGACAACGATATAGAGAATTCCTACCTGGCTGCAAGGGCTTTAAGCAAGATGGAAAGGAGACAAGAAGCACTGGATATACTTTTGGAGGTTATACATGATAAAAAAAACCAACATCATAATGGTGGTCTGGTAGAAATGTTGGAAAACTTTGATTTATCTGAAAAATTTGTCGATATTTTTAGGATTTATCTTTTCGGAAATTTCAAGGCTTCTCTCTTGGCCAAGAGTTTTTTGGACACAGAGGAATTCAATATCAGCCCAAGAATCCTAAGAAAAGCTGAAAAACATTGGAATCATTTCAGTCATAACAGCAACCCAAATGAAGGAGACTTTCAGGTAAAATCAATTGAAGCTCAAGAGATTATAAATGAAATAAAAGAGATTTTGGCTGAGTAAAAAGCAACTTTATTGATTCTTTTTAAGTTAAAAAAGATATGGAATTTAAAAATGTCATCTTACTCCATGAGGATTTCCTGGCTGATTTTGGATTCAGTTTGGACAACCGCTCCCTGTATTACGTCAAGAAAACTCTTCAGGGCAGGCAGATGGTGTTTTTTCATCATACCCAACACGAGGAAGTTTCCTACCTCGAGTATCATCTTGGAATCAGAATAGAAAAAGTAGAGCAAATTGTGCATCGTTTTTTACCTTCCTTAGGCGATTACAAAGAAAGAAGCATTTCTTTGGTAGAAACTATGGATAATATCGATGATAAAATGCCCAGAAGATTTTTAGTTGAGAATGACCTGGAAATTGATCAAGTGATCCGAATGGTGGAGGAGTTTCTCGTTAAAAAAGGATTTAAATTTTTAGATAAATATGCTTCCGGAAAAGCATTGGAAAAATATTTTAATGAGGATCCATCAAGCCCTATTGTTACTCAAAATTTCACATACAAATCCGCAAGGGGCATTACGCTCTGTAAGCTTTTCAATCCTGAAAATTACGAGAAGACCAAAAAACTGTATCTTAATATGTTGAATGAAAAGCAAGTAACCCCATTCACCTTGGCCAGTTTTATCAATTTATTGGATTACTTGGAAAATCTGTAATAACGATTTTATATCATCTATTCTTGGGTACACCGCGAATGGCTTGTGCTTCCAAAGGATTTTCTGGCCAAGCATGCTTGGGATATCTTCTTTTCAAATCCTTTTTCACCTCAAAATAAGTTTTTTGCCAAAAACTTCTCAAGTCGGAAGTCACCTGAACGGGCTTAAATCCTGGTGAAAGCAGATGCAATAGGAGTGGAGTCTTTCCAGCATTGATCCTCGGAGTTTCAAGCATCCCAAAAATTTCCTGCAACCTTACCGCCAAAACAGGTACTTCTCCATCTTTGCCATAATTGACTTTAATCGCTGTACCACTTGGCACCTTTATCCTTTCTGGCGCCAGGCTATCCAATACTTCTTGTTGCCCATAATTAAGTTGATGAAATAAAATTGACTTTAAGTCAAGTTTATTTAGATCTTCATTTTTCTTTACTTGTTGGACATATGGGCCAAGCCAGGTTTCATTTTGTTGCAATAAGAAAGGGATATGATAATCAGGCCAATCCTCGTCTTGGTTCCAAATCCTCAGGCTGCATACCCTGTTACAAAATTGAATTACCTCTTCTGAAAAGTTCAAAAGCTTTTCCCCTTGAGAGCGGATAGCATGGCTTATAGCTTTTAATTTCTCTTCGTCAGAAAATTCCGATAATGGTTCAGATCTTAGCACAATTCCTCCTATGGACAAGGTTTTTTGGGCAATTAAGCCACCTTTTTTCAGATCCCATTGTATAACTCTTTTTTCCTTGAGAAAAGGAACCAGGTCCTTGGGATTCATGGGAGAAGCCATGAAAATTTTACCCACATTGTCTCTTTCATCGATATGGGATATGGCCAACCAAGATTCATTGGCCAAATCATCCTTATGAGAAAACATGGCCAATCTACCATTTGCCAGTTGGAACCTGGCATTATTCCCAGGTTTGGAACAAGCTATCCTCTCCGGGTAAGCTGAGGCTATCAGGAGGCCTGTTTCGAAAGGATCAAAGGGGTTGTTATCCGGTTCTGAATCAAATAATTTCCTGAATTGTTTGGCTGCTTTTTCGATCTTTTGGAGAC
Organism: Cecembia sp.; assembly: GCF_007126775.1. Classification (GTDB taxonomy): domain Bacteria; phylum Bacteroidota; class Bacteroidia; order Cytophagales; family Cyclobacteriaceae; genus Cecembia. Next base: position 13,421 of record NZ_SLAP01000099.1, read on the forward strand.
CTTTGATGGATAAAGATTCCTTTCTTGCCCTTCTCAAGGCTTCAAGCCGCAGGTTAATATCCACTCCTGCATCAGTTCCCAAAGGATCTTTTTCTTCAAGCAAAGCCGCAATGTCGGTGGCAAGCCCCAAGTTGCCATGAGCCTTTGCAGTCAAAAGCATATGCGCTATCCTTGGATGTGCAGGTATGCGATGAACAGCCCGACCATGACCAGTAATTTTCCCTGCTTCCAATGCACCCATTTCTTCCAGCAAGTCCTGGGCCTGTTTGCTGGCTCCTAAAGGCGGAGGAGACAACCAGGTCAATGAAAGTATATCCCTAACACCCCAATTTGCCAAATCCAAAACCAAGGAACTTAGGTCTGCTTCCAATATTTCAGGAACTCTAAATGCCTCTAAATTGGAATGGGTAGCTTTGGACCACAACCGATAACAGGTGCCGGGCCCTAATCTGCCAGCCCTTCCGGCACGTTGATCTGCTGCATCCAAGGTTACCCTCACAGTTTCAAGCCTGTTCATGCCGGACCGGGGATTGAATTTGGATATCCTGCTATATCCTGCATCGATTACAATGGATACCCCTTCAATGGTCAAACTGGTCTCTGCAATTGCCGTCGAAATCACCACTTTTCTTTTCCCTTGTTTATTGGGCCTCAAAGCTTGTTGCTGGGCCATTGCACTGAGTTGACCATAAAGAGGATAAATCAAAAAAGTGGGAAGCCTGGATTTCAAAATTTCCACCGTTTTCCTGATTTCACCTTGCCCGGGTAAAAAAACCAAAATATCACCATTGTGATTTTTGGCAGCTTCAATCACCGCTTTTGCTACAAACTCATGCATGATCCATGGATCGTAATCTCCCTTATAATGAACAGATACCGGATAAATCCTTCCTTCAGTTCGTAGGGTTTTGGCGCCGAGTAAATCGGCGAGCTGAGGCATGTCCAAGGTTGCAGACATGATCAATATTCTTAAATCCGGTCTAAGAAATTCTTGGACTTGCCTACAAAGGGCCATTGCCAAATCAGCATGGATACTCCTTTCGTGAAATTCATCAAAAATTACTAAACCAACTTCTTCCAATGCATTGTCATGCTGCATAATCCTGGTCAGTATTCCTTCGGTAAGTACTTCTAACCTGGTTGTTGAAGACAAAACACTTTCAAATCTGATCCTGTAACCTACAGTCTTTCCAATTTCCTCTCCTAAAAGTTCGGCCATTCTAAATGCAATAGACTTGGCAGCCAATCTTCGTGGTTCTAACATCAGGACTTTTTTCCCTCGCAAGAAAGTTTCTTCCAATAAAGTCAATGGTAATAGGGTACTTTTCCCTGCTCCAGGTGGGGCATGGAGAATCAGGGTATTGTTGGTCTTCAGCAAGGACTGGACTTCTGGGATGGCCTGCACTATTGGCAAGTCGAAGGAAGCATAAGGAAAGCTCAATTGATCTGTTGAAGTTTAGTGGCAAAAATAAAAAAATACCACCACATGACAGTGTTCATGGGTGGTATACAATCAAATTAGTATGAGATCTTGAGATCAAATTTTTACCCAAGCCTGCTTTCTGTGACTTTCAATTATCCGCTCACAGATCAATAACTCTCTGTAACCATCTTCAAAAGTTGGGAAACTTGGTTTATCAGGTTGCTTTCCCTCTCTTACAGCAGCATACACCTCTTTGAACATTTGTTTTGAGGTATCTGGAAAGCCTTCATTGTGACCTCCAGGAAAGCTGATCAGTCCAGCTGCTTCTTTGTGGAAAAGGGAAGGATCCTTCATTAAGTGCTGATTGGCCTTTTCTCTTTTACCTATCCACAATTCGTTTGGCTTTTCTGAACACCATTCAAAATTCGATTTAGAACCTGCTATCTCAATATTTAAGCGATTCTTTCTCCCGGCATTTACCTGAGATACAGTTACAGACCCTTTATTTCCGTTGTCAAAGCGAAGCATTACGGTAGCATGATCTTCCGTATTGATTGGAACTTCTTCATAATCTGATTCCTGAAGCATTTTACCTGAGTAGGTTTCTATTGCTTTGAGTGGCTTAAGTCGGGTTTTGTGTACCGTGGAGAAATCGGCCATCACCTCAGTTACCTGAAGGCCTGTGACATATTCTGTAAGGTCTAAGAGATGGGAACCTATATCGGCAATAGCCCTTGAATCACCTGATTTATCCGGTTCCAATCGCCAGTTGTAATCTGTTTGTAAAAACAACCAGTCCTGAAGGTAGGAACCCATAATGCTATAAATATCACCCAGTTCACCTTTTTCCCTCATGTTCTTCATTTGGCGTACCATGGGGTAATACCTCAAATTAAAATGTACGGCATTGACCAATCCCTTTTCTTTGGCTAAGGAGACCAATTCCTTTGCTTCTTCAATTTTTGTAGCAAGTGGCTTTTCACAAACCACGTGCTTTCCCGCAAGCAATGCTTCCTTTGACTGCGAAAAATGTAAAAAATTTGGAGTACAGATATGTACTACATCAATTGAAGGGTCCCCAAGCATTTCTTCAAAAGTATAGGCTTTTGGGATTCCAAGCGTGGCCGCTTTCTCTTTGGCCAGCTCAATATCGACTTCACAGAGAGCCTTTACTTCAATATTCGGTAATCGCCTCAGTGCTTCCAAGTGGGCTGGTCCTATAAAACCGGTTCCAACAATAGCAGCGTTGATTATTTTTGTCATAGGTATTTTGGTTTGATAAAATGTAAATCGGTGATTAAAGATAGGAGCAACTTTTGAAATTTAAAAGTCAATCCAATAAAGCAGGGTTTAAGTCATTATACTTTTAAAAATAAAAAAACCTGCCTCTATTGAGTGCAGGTTTTTACTTTCATATAAAAAATCAAACGTCAGTCAGAAAAAACAATACTTAATTTTAATTCGGTCTATTTAAAATACATATGCAAAAAGTGCTAAAAAAATACAGGAAATGCCTACTGCTTTAAAAATAATTCCTGTGTAACTGGTAATGTGATGGGTAACTTCAAGCTCATAACTATCAAATGAAACTACTCCTTCTTCGTTTTTATGAAAGAATTCATAAATTTTTGTATCGATCTGAAATTTAGTTGCAATGAGTAAGCACAAAACCGCGATGGCCAAATGGGTTAATATCATCTGAGATCTTGTTAAATTATCTAGAAAAATGAAAGACTGTACCGCATTGGACTGCATGGATAATATCCCTGATTCATCGATCACATCTTTATTTTCAAAATTTAATGTTTCATTGGTTACATAATTATTATCATCATTTGATGTATCTATATAGCCAACAGATTCAATGATAGCAGCCCCATCAGGACTGTAATAACTGATATGCAATAATGAAATAGAGGCAATTACCGCCAAAAGGAAGACCATTGTAAAGGTCATTTTCCATACGTTCTTCAGCGTGTCCATAGGTTCTTTTAGAGTTCGGTCTGTGCTTTCTGCACAATCGAAATAATACATAAAAAAATCATTTTCAAAATTTTTATTATAAAAAAACGTACAAAACAAAATATTCTTCACAAAAGAAATTTTTCTGTATATGAAATTTCTTAAAACCGAATAATTTCGTTTTAATTCTTTATACAATAGTTGTCTATCGGATGAATATTTGGAGCTTTGGGTGATCATACGTATTTCGGTCTATTTTGAGTCTAGCAATATAACGAAGATTCTGTAAAAATTATTTCCACTTACATTATTCAATTACTGTTCATCAAAATACCTATCAAATTCTATGCTTAAACGTCAAAAAATGCTAAAATTTTAATTAAATTGAGACCTATAAATCAACGTTTTATCATATGGCCAAATTTAATCTTAAAATCAACGGAAGTAATTATGATGTTGATGTAGAGGAAGACACTCCCTTGTTATGGGTATTGCGGGATCACCTTGGACTGGTAGGTACAAAATATTCCTGTGGGATTGCCCAGTGTGGGGCCTGTATGGTTCACATCAATGGTGAAGCTTCTTATTCTTGTACTCTGCCTGTATCCAGTGTTGGAAGTGATGAAGTTACTACAATAGAAGGATTGTCCAAAGACGGTGATCATCCCGTGCAAAAAGCTTGGGAGGATGTGGATGTGGCCCAATGTGGATATTGTCAGGCAGGTCAGATTATGAATGCTGCGGCGTTTTTGAAAAAAAACCCCAAACCTACCTTGGAAGAAATCGAAAATGCTATGAACAGGAACCTTTGTAGGTGTGGTACTTATCATAAAATCAGAGAGGCTGTTGCTCAAGCTGCAAAACTGAAATAATATGGAAAAGCTAATAAAAACAAATAGAAGAGATTTTCTTAAAGTAGCTGCAACTGCTACAGGTGGCTTATTCATCGGTTTTTACTGGTCAGGCTGTGACTCACCTAAAATGCAGGTCCTGACAGATGATGAAGTTTTATCCCAGGCTTTGGACTTTAACGCTTTCCTTTCCATATCACCATCAGGTGATATCGTAATTTATTCTCCAAACCCAGAACTTGGTCAAAATATTATAACTTCATTTCCCATGATCGTGGCGGAAGAATTGGATGCCGATTGGTCAAGGGTAAGGGTTTTCCAAGCCCCTTTGGACAATGATAAATACGACCGTCAATTAACCGGTGGCTCAGGTGCCATGCCGCATTCTTGGGAAAGACTTAGGAAAGCCGGTGCTACTGCTAGATATTTACTTTTAAGCGCAGCAGGGGAGAAACTTGGCGTATCCGCAAATGAACTAGAAGCCAAAGAGGGAAAGATCTACCAAAATGGCAAACAAAAATTTGAATTTGGAGAATTGGCTGCGGATGCTGCGAAACTCAATGCGCCAGATGATGTCAGTTTAAAAGATCCAAAGGATTTTAAAATAATTGGTACCCCTGTTAAAAATGTAAAGAATAGGGAAATGTTTACCGGTCAGCCGCTGTATGGACTTGATGTCTACAGGGAGGGGATGGTGAACGCGATGATTCAAAGACCACCCTTTGGTATGAAAATAAAGTCTGTCGATGATTCTGCCGCAAGATCTGTTCCCGGTGTTACAGATGTGGTTGTATTTAAAAACAACGTCGCCGTGGTGGGAAATTCCACCTGGCCTTTGATTAAGGCCAAAAGGCAACTAAGGGTGGAATACGAGCCAGATGGAGCAGTGGAAAGCAGTTTTGATCATGACCGCATCATGAAAGAAATGCTGGACAGCAAAAGTGCCCAGGTTATGAGAAAGGATGGAGATGTGGAAAATGCATTCAAAAATGCTGCACAGGTAATTAGCAGCGAATACCAATGTCCATTTCTTTCCCATTCACCGATGGAACCTCAAAACTTTTTCGCCCATGTGAATGGCGATAAAGTTGAACTAATAGGGCCAACACAAACACCTGATAGAGCGAGGATGGAAACTTCCCAATTATTGGGGATTCCAAAAGAGAACATCACCGTAGATATCACCAGATTAGGAGGTGGGTTTGGCAGGAGGTTAAGGGCTGATTTTGTTGTGGAAGCAGCTGAATTATCCAAAATACTTGACAAACCGGTAAAAGTTTCCTGGACCAGAGAAGATGATATGACCGGAGGTGCATATAGGCCGGCGGTTCGATACAGGTTCCAAGCAGCATTGGATGAAAATGGCAACATGATTGGATATAAATTGAGGGGAGCAGGCATCAATGCCGGTAATTCAACCCGTGAAAACAATTTTCCATCTGGATCAGTAGATAACCTGCTTATTGAAAATATAGAACACCGCTCGCCGATTACCACTAATGCTTGGAGGGCGCCAATTACCAACTTCCTGGCTTATGCCGAACAGTCTTTCTTGGATGAAGTGGCAATCGCCGCTAAAAAAGATCCTGTTGCCCTAAGATTAGAATTGCTTGACCGTGCCAAAAAGAACCCAGTTGGAGAGATACATTATGATATTGAGCGCATGCGTGGTGTAATCGAAACAGCTGCCGAAAAGTCCAATTGGGGTAAAAGCAAAGATACCATGCAGGGCTTTAGCGTATATTTCTCCCACAGATCTTATGTGGCCCAAGTAGCAGATATAGTGATGGAAGGTGGACAACCGGTATTGAAAAAAATAACCGCCGCAACAGATTGTGGAATTGTCGTGCATCCTACCGGTGCCAACCATCAGGTAAGGGGTGGTATAGTAGATGGTATGGGACATGCTATGTTTACCAATATGACCTTTGAAAATGGACTTCCTAAACAGAGAAACTTTGATTCATATAGGCTTATCAGAATGAAGGAAGTACCTGAAATTGAAGTACATTATGTTGATAGTGGATATGACCCTACTGGATTGGGAGAACCTGCATTACCACCTACAGGAGGTGCTATTGCCAATGCTATCTTTGCGGCGACAGGCAGGAGACTGAGAAGCCAGCCATTTATAGAACAAAAAGAGTTTTCTGATATCAAACTTCAAATCAGACGGACATAAGTTGCTTAAAAACCTATCACCTGAAACCCTTGACTTTCGTCAAGGGTTTTTTAATTCAGATCTCATCCATTTCTCTTTCAGGCCAATAAGGACCTGTTAAAATAATTTGGGATTTTGGAATTTGTAGGTCAAAATCAAGTTCCATTTGATCTTTCTCCTTTTCGTGAATATTAAGGCATGCGTTATAAAAAATCAAATCGAATGCTACCCTTATCGAACCTGAATTTTCCTCTCGAAAAAATGGGTCGCCTTGGACAATCACATTTTCTACCACTGCGCCTTGCTTTTTGAAATAATAAGACAAAAATATGCCTATATTTTTAGCGTTATCCTGCATCAATTGTAAAAGCAAAGATTTTGGATCATTGCCTGAAACTGAATCAATGATATTTAATTTCCAGTATTCCTGCATGATCAAATATACCCAAATTAGCCAAAGATTCATTTTCATTTGTGACATTAAATCTTAGCACTTACCTTGTTTTTGAAATTTTAAGCCAATGAATTATCCCATCTATTTGGATTATAACGCCACTACACCCTGTTTACCTGAAGTGGTAGAAGCCATGCTTCCCTTTTTTTCCCAACATTACGGCAATGCAGCAAGTAAGGCCCATCCATTCGGTTGGATAGCTGAAGATGCAGTGGAAAATGCACGGGAACAAGTTGCCGGATTGATTGGGGCAAAAAGTAAAGAAATTGTCTTCACATCGGGGGCAACAGAAGCCATTAATCTGGCCATCAAAGGTACTTTTGCATTCTTTAAAGGAGAAAAGCAACATTATATCAGTTGCCAAACCGAGCATAAAGCTGTTCTAGATACCCTTGAAGCCATTGAGAAAGCTGGGGCTGAAGTAACACTTTTACCTGTTGATGAAAAGGGCTGTATCGACCTTGAAACCCTCAAGAGCCATATTCAGGAGCATACTAAAATGATTGCCCTGATGTGGGCAAATAATGAAACCGGAGTGATTAACCCAATAAAAGATATCGCGAAAATCGCCAAAGAAAACGGTATCATTTTCTTTACTGATGCTGTACAGGCAGCTGGAAAGATACCGGTAGACTTAGCAGGTATTCATTTAATGGCATTATCTGCACATAAATTTTATGGACCAAAAGGAGTAGGGGCACTGTACATCAGACATAACCACCATCTTCCAAAACCTTTGCCAATACTGGAAGGTGGTGGACATGAAAAAGGATTCAGAAGCGGGACACTCAATGTTCCCGGTATAATAGGAATGGGACGTGCTGCCGAAATCCAAAGTAAATCCATGTTAGAAGACGCTGCGAAATTAGGGATTTTAAGAGATATTTTAGAAAATGAATTGCTCGGACTGGAAGGAGTTTACCTGAATGGATCTCAAGAAAACCGGTTGCCGCATGTAAGTAATATTGCTTTTGATGGGGTAGAAGGGGAGGACCTGCTCCGGTCCATTAATAAAAAGATAGCCGTCAGTTCTGGTTCTGCATGTACCAGTATATCCCCAAAACCTTCCCACGTACTGGCAGCAATGGGCAGAAATAATGACTTGGGAAGGGCATCCATACGGTTTAGCTTAGGTAAATTCACCACAGCAGAAGATATTTTACAGAGCGTTAATCATGTAAAAACTGTATTGGAAAGACTTAGAAAATGAAATTATTCCATTTTTAAAAGTGCTGCATAATCTTCCCAAGTATCGATATCGATGGCCGCAAGTGGATATTCTACTACGGCGGCTTCTTGTTTATGGATTTGGATGATTTTTTTAGCTCCTTCTTGCTGAGATAAAGCAAATAAATCTGGAAAAAAGGTTTTCCCGAATATGCAGGGAACTCCCAATGTACCATTATAAGCACAAGCGACAATCTCCTTATTTGTCATTGAAAATTTCCTGATCATTTGATTTAAAAGTAAGTGGTCCACATAAGGTTGATCTGCTAACATAAGCAAAACTGCATCCAGTATATTCGATTGCTGTAAATAGGAAAGTCCCAATTGAAGACTTCCTGACATACCCTTCTCCCAATCCGGATTACTGATCAATGGAATTTGACCAAAGTTCAATTTTCTTTTTATAAGATCTTCATTCCCTCCCAATACAAGGACAAAGCAGCAGCATTCGGAATTTTCAGCTGCCATTATTGCATTTTCAAGCAAACTCTTTCCGCGGAAATTAAGTAATTGTTTGGGTTCACCCAAACGTAAGGAACCTCCCGCTGCTAATATGACGACACCTATTTTCTTTTTATCCATGCTCATTCTCCTCATGGATGGGGCCGATTTTGTCCTTCAAATGGGTACCTGATTTTTTTGAAAGAACTGCATTGACTTCAGCAAGTATGGATAAAGCAATTTCTTCAGAACCTTCTGCACCAATATCAAGGCCTACCGGTCCAAAAATATTTGCGCTATTTGGTTTAATCCCTGATTTCTCAAGTCTATCCAAAAGTTTTTCAGTTTTCTTTTTGGGTCCAAGTATACCAATATACGGGAGTTTCCAAGCATGGATGCTACTCATTACCTGAAATTCATATTCAAAATTATGGGTCATCAGCAATGCAATAGTGTGATGGTCCCATTCTAATTTCTCCATAACTTCTTCAGGGCTTCCTATTAAAATTTTTGAGGCTGTTGGAAATCTGGATATGCTGGCCTGTTGTTTTCTCCCATCAATCAACCAAAGATCCCAGCCCAATAAATCTGCCATCTTAGCGAGAGGCTGGGTATCATTTCCTGCTCCAAAAAGTAAAATTCGGATAGGGGCTTTGATCACCTCATAAAAAACATGGAGCTCATCCAATTTTGGATAAGGTTTAATGATGTTTTTCCCCTCCTGTTCTAAAAAATTCACCATTTGATCCATTTCCGGCATCAAACTATGGGGAATAGAGGATTCGTCCCCAGAAAACTTCCCATTTTTGAACAAAAGTTTGGTGCCAATTTGCTGCTCTCTTGATCGCTTTAATGAAAATACAGTAAGCAAAACAGCATGCTTCCTATCTGAAAGTGCCTTGATCAAAAGTTCAATAGGATTATCTTTATCATCTACGTTGATGGGCTCGATCAGCACCTGTATGATACCGTTGCAACCCAAGCCAACACCGAATTTTTGATCATCTTCATCCGTGGTATCATATGTCACCAACATAGATTTTTGTTGAAAGATTACAGCCTGTGCTTTCCTCAAGGCATCTCCCTCCAGGCAGCCTCCTGAAATAGCACCTGTAAGTTGGCCCTCTTCTGTCACCAACATCCTTGCACCCGGTCTCCGATAGGCAGAACCATCCACCTTAACCACCGTGGCCAAAGCTGATTTCTGTTGATTGGCGATACAAAGACGATACGCTTCTATTATTTGGTACAATTCTTTCATTTTCCCTATTTGCCCACTAAGCTAAAAATATTTTCAAAGAGCCGAAAATATTTTGAAAAGACTGGAGAATGAAGCCTCCAATATTTGTAAATTCAACAATCATTTTAGAAATTAATTAGGAAATAAAAGTAAAAAAGGAGAATTTTGTACCATATGGCAAGATCGAGAGAAACATTTAGTAAAAAAGAAAAAGAAAAACAAAGAGCAAAAAAGAAACAGGAGAAAAAAGAAAAAAGGGAAGCCAGAAATTCTGACACAGACAAGTCAACTGATTTTGAAGACATGATTGCCTATGTAGATGAATTTGGAAATATCACTTCTACCCCTCCTGATCCGAACAAAAAAAAGAAGGAAATTGATCCCGAAACTATTGATATTGGTACTCCAAAAGCCAGCGAATTGGACGAAGAAGAAGGCGGTAGAAAAGGAAAAGTGACTTTTTTTAATGACTCTAAAGGTTATGGTTTCATTAAAGATGAACAAACACAGGAAAGCATATTCGTGCACATGAGTGGTTGTATTGATGAGATCAGAGAAAATGACAAAGTAACCTTTTTGACAGAAAAAACCCCAAAAGGCATCAGTGCCATTGAGGTAAAACTTGTTGAGTAAATCTTATTCTATTCAATGGCCTGGTAAAAATCACACAATTTTTCCCAGGCTTGTTTATTTCTATAATACAGCTTTCCCCAAAGTATGAGAATACCCTCTTTGGCTGATATTAAAAAAGAACTCAAGTACCTGAATGAAAAGGAACTTATCGAAGTGGTCATGGACCTGAGCAAGTTCAGCAGAGACAATAAAGCGTATCTTTTTTTTAAATTATTTGAAAGAGATAATCCCCGTCTATTTATTGAAATGGTCAAAGAAGAATTGGATCTGGCTTTTATGGATGCCAATACCAAACATTACCATGTGGCCAAAAAGTCGGCGCAAGCTATACGCAGAAAACTGAATAAAAACCTGAAGTTAAGTAAAAACAAAGAAGCGCAGGCCGAACTGATTCTGTATTTTTGCGAAAAAATGAAGCTGTATGGATACCTGGAATTCAGACACCCTGTAATTGACAACCTTTATAAAATTCAGTTAGGAAAGGCAGAAAAGTTGATATCGGGTTTGCATGAAGATTTACAATACGATTTCCGATTAATGATGGAAAATCTAAATGATTAAGTGAAAACCTTATTTTTATTTGTTTGCTTACTTGGTTTCATGCTACCTGTGGCAGGCCAAGAACTCAAGGTCAGTTTAAGGCCTATCGAGGTCCCTTTGCAGTCAACTGGTTATAAAATTGTAGAGGCTATTGATCTGAGAGCTAATAAAAGCAGCATAGGTGAGGTCCATTATTTCAAAGGCCAAAAGCGTAAGGTGACTTTTCAAAACTCCTTCGATCAATCTTTAATGGGTTTTTTCAGGTCAAGTGTGCAAGCAATTCCTGATAAGCCACTCCATATCCAAGCCAGAATTTATAGCCTTGGGGTATCAGAAAAACCGATCTCAGGAAATAATATTTATGAGGGCAATATTGAGCTGGTTATAGGATTTTTTAAAAAGGAAAATTCGGAACTGGTGCACCTGGTTGATTATACTGGTTCCGCCCAGTACAGAAGATCTCTCAACAGAATGGACATGATCGAAAATGTTGTCAACAGGGTATTCCACAATAGCTTGAACTATTTTGATACCTGGATGAAAATGCAGGTCATGGAAAACCGGGATTTGGCAAGGTCTGTTAGACTGGAGATTATTGATACACCTAAAACAAGTAACTCGGACACGGTGTATTATTCATCCAAGCGTCCATTGGTTTGGTCAGATTTCAAGGAATTCCCCCAAAGAAGCAGCCGTTTCAATGCCAGTATTTTTACAAGTTTTTCTGTGCAGGGCAAGTCTATGGTGGAATCCGGTGAAATCGTACAGCGTTTGGAGCTTGATGTTTATATGATTCCCTCGCAATCCTGGGTAAAAAATCCCAGTGATTATGCGCTGAATCATGAACAGCGCCATTTTGATATAGTACGTATTGTTGCGGACAGATTGATAAAGAGGCTAAATCAAGCAGAACTCACTCCTGAATGGTATGAGGCCACGATCAATGACCTCTATTTTGAAGCTTACAGGGAAATGAACAGACTTCAGGAAATTTACGATAAGCAGACCAGACATGGAATGGACACTGATGCACAAGAAAGATGGAATCGTATGATTGATGAGTCCTTGAAAGGGAGTTGGAAGAATATTGATCTGGTATTGGATGAAGCGAAGAAATGAACTACAAAAAATGAATAAATTTGTATGTTTTTGGCCTGCCCTTCAATGCATTTATTATTATTGTAAGTCAACCTTTCTTTCAACCTTTAGTACGAAGCTTATGCCCCGGTTACTTCTATCCTTTTCCTTTTTTTTCGTTCTGTCTCTTTCCTTTTCCCAACAAAGATTCACAAGGGCAGATAGCTTAAGAGGTAGTATTACTCCGGAAAGGGCCTGGTGGGATCTGAATTATTACCATTTGGATATTCAGGTTTTTCCAGAAAGAAAAAGCATATCAGGAACCAATACCATAAGGTATAAGGTAAGCAGCGAACATCAGCTCATGCAGGTTGACTTACAAGACCCAATGATGATGACAGCTGTCACTCAAGACGGGGAAAAACTGAAAATTAGCAAGGAAGGAGCAGCGCATTTTATTCATTTGGTAAAAAAACAAATTCCCGGAAAATTTGAAGAGCTGGTAATCTACTATGAAGGCCAACCTAAAGAAGCTGTCAGGCCACCTTGGGATGGCGGTATCACTTGGCAAAAAGATAATAATGGCAAGCATTTTATCGCTTCTTCTAATCAAGGAATAGGGTCCAGTGTTTGGTGGCCAAGCAAAGACCATCCAGCAGATGAGGTGGACAGTATGATGATCAGTGTTACAGTACCCAGAGGTCTCATGAATATTTCGAATGGCAGATTAAGAAAACTGGACAGGAAGGAGCATACAGATACTTTTCATTGGTTTGTCAGCAATCCCATAAATGATTATGGTGTGAATATCAACATTGGAGATTATGTCCATTTTTCTGAAAAATATCAAGGGGAAAAAGGGGAGTTGGATATGGAGTATTATGTACTCCGTGATAATCTGGAAAAAGCCAAAATACAGTTTCGTGATGCAGTACGGATGATGGAAGCTTTCGAACATTGGTTTGGCCCTTATCCTTTTTATGAAGACAGCTATAAACTGGTAGAGGCACCCTACTTGGGCATGGAACACCAAAGTTCCATTACCTATGGAAATGGTTTTGAAAATGGTTACCTGGGAACTGACCTAAGTGGAACAGGCTGGGGTATGAAATTCGACTTCATTATCATCCATGAATCCGGACATGAGTGGTTTGCCAACAACATCACTTACAAAGACGTGGCGGATATGTGGATCCACGAGAGTTTTACCAATTATTCTGAAAGTCTATTTGTGGATTATTTCTATGGAAAGGAAGCAGGGCAGGAGTATGTACGTGGAACCCGTACACGAATTGACAACAAACTGCCCATTATCGGTAGGTATTCCGTCAACCACCGAGGTTCGGGTGATATGTACTACAAAGGAGGAAACATCCTGAATACCCTTAGAGAGATCACCAATGACGATGAAAAATGGAGAAGTATACTAAGAGGCCTCAACAGTGAATTCTATCATCAGACCGTTGCCACCGAACAGGTGGAAAATTATATAGCCCAAGAAATTGGAATTGATCTTTCTGCATTTTTTGACCAATATTTAAGAAACAGTTCTTTGCCTGTACTGGAACATTATTTTTCCGATGAAAATACCCTAAATTTCCGCTGGACCAATTGTATCACTTCATTTGACATGCCCGTTGACCTGGAATTGGGGGAAATTAAAATCCGCGTTTTTCCTACTACAAAATGGGCAGAACTGAAAGTCGATCAAAGGTCTGAGGTGAAGGTGGATTTGGATTATTATGTAGGCAGTTTTAAGTTGAGGTGAATGGTGGACTTAGATTGTATTCCCCATAGCTAACAACCCTGATTTTCATGCTTAATCCAAAGCATCAAAGCAATGGCATAGAAAGCTTATCTCCATAAGAGGATATAAGCGTGAGGGGAATAAGAGTATTAAAATATTTATGGCGCTTAATTCTGATAATGGAGTACTAATACTTCAATTTCTCATCCTTATCCCACAATCCCCAATAAGCCCCTACATCGCCTTCTGTACCCACTTTCCAGGATTCGTCAAAAGAAGAGAAATAGTGAATGTCTATGGACTCTTCTTTTGACCAATTTTGGATATTTATAAAGTATTTCATAAAGTTTTCATCAGAGGGAACAGCACCGTAAAGGTTTGTTCCCTGGCTTGGCCATCCTGTCTCTGTAATGATCACCTTTTTACCATTTCCTGCCCTTAATGCCCTTTGGTACATATCCTTGATATACAATAGGGAGTATTCCAATGCACAACCTTCCCAGAATGGGTAACAATTTGCAAGAATTACATCACAGGCCTCGGTAATTCCAGGTCGGTGTTCAAATTCATAATATGCATCCACATAGCCTACAGGGACTCCTGGAATCGCATTCTTCACTTTGAGAATAAATTCCAACAACTGATCCTCAGTCAGGTCTTTTCGGTACATGACTTCATTGCCTACAGCTGCAATATCAACATAGCCCTCTTTAGCAAGTTTGATCAGGTTTTCCACTTCCTTCCGATTGATCTCTTCATTCTTTCCCAACCAAGCTCCTACCAATGTTTTGATTCCGAATTCTTTGGCAATTTTTGGAATGAGTTCGTTGCCCTCTGTACAGGAGAAAGAACGCACCCATTTGGTGTAAGGTCTGATAACCTCCAGTCTACTGCGAACCTGCGCTTCAGTAAGTTGATCTCCAGGTTGCTGACCTTCCACATATGGACTAAAGCATAGACCATGCATACCAGCTTGGATCATTTCCCTGTAAATTTCAATTAACTCATTTGAAGACAAACCTTGCAGGTTTTTCCCTGCAAGCGCCATAATTTTCTCAGCTTTAAATGACATCTCTATTGGTATTTTAAGTTTTCATTTTTATCCCATAGTCCCCAAGCTTGTCCCACATCTCCTTCATGTCTTACCTTCCAGGATTCATCGAAGGAAGAAAAGTAAAACATTTCCACATTTTCCTGTTGAGACCAATTATGAATATTGATAAAGTAATGCATAGCATTTTGCATTGATGGAAGGGCCTCTTTATTCCCTGTACCTTGATTTGGCCAGCCTGTTTCTGTGATGATTACTTTTTTGCCATTCGCCACATTCCGAGCAAGGGAGTACATTTCCTTCAAATGAGCAGATGCATGGGTAATATGGCTGCCTTCCCAGAAAGGATAGCAGTTGACCAAAACCACATCGCAAGCATCCACCAGCGCAGGATATTCTTTGAACTGATAATAGGCATCCACATAACCTATTGGAATATCAGGAATGGCTTGTTTCACCTGATGGAGGTAAGCCAATAATTCATCTTCTGTTAGTTCTTTCCTAAGCAATACCTCATTTCCAACCACAGCAATATCAACCAATCCCTGATTGGCCAAATGGATTAAGGATTCGATTTCCTTTTCATTATTTTCCTTGTTGCCGTCAATCCACGCCCCAACCATCGTCTTTAAGCCTTTGGCGCGTGCTGTTTTTGGAATAAATTCATTTCCCTGCGTACAGGAAAATGAGCGGATCCATTGAGTATGGGGAGCAATGATTTCCATCCTCCTCTTTATCTGTTCCTCTGTTAGATTTTCTCCAATGCTTTGCCCTTCTTGATAAGGACTGAAGCAAATGCCATGAAGCCCCGTATTGAGTATATTACTAAATGCTTTTTTTATTTCTATAGAAGGGTTATTGGAAAAATCAAAATCTGTTTCCAAGGTCTTGTTTTGAGTAAGAAATAAAGCATCCTTATTTTGATAAATAGAGGTGATATCTATGGGTTTGGTGTTTTTTCGGGCCTGTAATTCAGCACGGATCTGATTGGCTCTTGCTTCATCAACATCATAATCATGCATAAGGTACATAGCGATGATTGTTCCCAGCATTGGAAGGCCGGAAAAGAACAAGCGTAGACCAGTGATGGCACCTTCGGGCTGTACAGCCGCATTTCCATCGAAACCAACTACTGTTAATATAACTCCACTCAAACCTCCGGCAATGGCAAATCCGAACTTCACCATGTACCAATAAATGGCACCGAAAACTCCTTCTCGTCGGACGCCATAATTTAATTCATCAAGATCGATGACGTCGGCAGTCATGGACATCATCAATACAAAAAGACTTCCGATACCAAAAGAGTGAAAAGGAAGAGAAAAAATAAACATCCATGGTTTACCCGGTACAAAAAGGAACCATAAAGAAGTGTAACCTATCAAAGCAATGCCCTGGGATACCATGAAAGCGTTTTTCTTGCCAATCTTTCTGGACATCCTAGCCACAATCGGAATGACAATAAAAGTGGTGACCAAGGCACCAACACTCCCGAATATAGGAGTCCAGTAGCCAGCTGCTCCTGCATCACCCCTGAACAAATGCCAGACAACTATAAAAAATACAAAGCCTGCTACGGTATTGAAAGCATTGAATATAAAAAATGTGGATATACAAAGTTTTCTAAATGGTCTAGAGG